>DATFES010000340.1:0-2031 GCA_035250945.1 Alphaproteobacteria bacterium
GTCTCGAACTCCAAGCCGGTGACCGGCGGGCTGCTCGCCGATATCGAACGCGATCTGCTGCAAATTGTCCTTGCACCGGCCGCCAACGCGGCGCTCTTGAAAGGCGCCGGCCGTCCGAAGATCAATTTGTCGCGCGGCTACATGCCGGTATGCGTGATCAATCTGCTGGGGCGAAAGGCGCGCGCCTGAACGCGGCGAAGGCGACAAGGAGAATTGCCATCGCCAGGAGAGCCGCGGGCGGCGCTGGTCTGACCGAGGGATCGTGTCCACCGGCGGTGAATCCGCTTTGCTTTCTAGAAGATAGCGAGATTTGACGCGTAGCCGGCCGAAAATTAACCGCGCGTTAACTTAAGACTTCCTAAAGTCGATACTTGTGCCGACATGCAACGAGTCGGAGGGAGGGATCATGCTGTTCGCTTTGTTCATCCTGATCGGATTGGCGACCGGTGGCGGGTTGATATGGGGCGGATGGAAAATCATCGAATGGCAGCGGCAGGCCGACATCGAGGAGCGTGAGCTGCAGGCAGCCGGCTTCGATCGTCGCACCCGCGGAAACCGTTAGCGCAGCCGCGGCCGAGCAACCGCAATTGCACCCTGAGGGCACGCGCCGCCCCGAGCGGCGCGATGCCGGCTGGCGCCTTGACTTCGTCAGGTCAATCCGGACTTTTTTAGACCGCCGAGGAATTTTGGCATCTGGCGCGATGTGTATGGGACCATCCGCGTGATCCAATCGATCGAGATGTACGGCTGCATTTCGCGAACGCGCTCGAGAACGATACGCGCCTCGTCGAGCCGGCCGGCCTGCGCCAAGCTTGCGCACAGGATGCGGTGCGGCGCCGTCATGCTGGGACCCTGCTGAACGGCCTTGCGTGCCCACTCGATCGCCTGGTCATAGCGATCGGCCAGGTAATGCGCAACCGCCGTGCCTCCCATGTAGATACTATTTTGCCGATCGTGCGGGCTCATGCGCATGGCGACCGCAAGGCGCTCGATCGCCTCATCCGAACGGCCGTCGAAGGCGAGCGCATAGCCCCAATATCCGTGCGCGGCGGCAAAATTCGGATTGAGTTCGACCGCGCGGCGGTATTGCGCGGCCGCATCGTCGGTCTGCCGCGCCACGAAGGCAACGTACCCGAGCGCCAGATACGCCCAGGGATCGTTATCGTCGAGTTCAACGGCGCGGCGCGCCGAGTGCAATGCAAGCTTGGGCACCTCAAATATGGGCAACCACCCGAAATGTCCCGTCAGAACGAGGCAGAAGGCGAGCATGCTGTGCGCCGGGCCATAGTCCGGGTGCCGCGCGACCGCATCCTTGAGCGTGGCGAGCGCCGCTTCGATGTCGGGCTGCGTAGTCCGCCAAAAGCGCGACATCGCGCGCGCCACCATGTCCCAGGCATCGAGATCGGCTGGCGGGCGGTTTTGCGAGCGCACTCCCTCGGCGGCGAGCAGGCGCGGTTCGATCGCGCCGGCGACGTTTCGCGTGATCTCGTCCTGCAATGCGAAGATGTCGGTCAAGTCGCGGTCGTAGCGCTCGGCCCAGTGGTGTGCGCCGCTCAACGCATCGACCAATTGCGCGGTGACGCGAGCGCGATTGCCGAGCTTCCGCACGCTGCCCTCGAGCACGTAGCGCACGCCCAGATCGCGCGCCACCTGCTTGACGTCGACAGCGCGTCCTTTGTAAACGAACGAGGAATTGCGCGCGATCACAAACAGCCAACGGATATGCGACAGAGCGGTAATAATGTCCTCGGTGATTCCTTCGGCGAAGTACTCCTGATCGGCGTCGCCCGACATGTTCTGGAAAGGCAGAACGGCGATGGAAGGCTTGTCGGGCAATGCGGGCGGAAAATCAGGCGCCAGGGCAACGTTCGCTGCGGCGGTGAATGACTTCATATCGATGCGGTAAGACCGCACCGGACGGTCGATGCTCTTGACCATCTGGTCGCCGAGATCGTCGAAAGCGACATTGATCGAATTCCGGACGTGCTCGTAAACGTTGCCCGATACGCAGACCGCGCCGGGCTCGGCCAA
>DATFES010000379.1:0-2614 GCA_035250945.1 Alphaproteobacteria bacterium
ATGCGTCGGCGATTCAACTCTTCGTCAGCGCGGCGGCGCGGCGGCGTGCCGCTTGACGTGCCACGCCCAGGCGCTGCGGGCGATAGCGACGACGTCCGTATGGCGCGGTCTCCAGTCGAGCGCCGATTGCGCCGCGCTTATGTCGGCGACCAGGACCGTGGCGTCGCCCGGCCGTCGCGGCGCGACGCGCGTCGGCACCTTGCGTCCCGAGGCCGCTTCGACGGCGCGAATCACCTCGGCGACCGAATGGCCGCGCCCGGCGCCGACATTGAGCGGACCGCTCGCGCCGCCGGCAAGCAGACGCTCGAGCGCGAGCACATGCGCCGCCGCAAGATCGCTGACATGGATATAGTCGCGAATCGCCGTTCCGTCAGGCGTCGGATAATCGGTCCCGAAAATTTGCAACTCGGGCCCGGCGCCGAGCGCGGCCAGACAGGCGCGCGGGATAAGGTGCGATTCCGGCCGATGATCCTCGCCGATCGCGCCCGACGCATCGGCGCCCGCGGCGTTAAAGTAGCGTAGCGCCCGCCACCGCATGCCGTGCGCCGCCTCGGTCCAGGCCAGGATGCGCTCGACCGCCAGCTTGGACTCGCCGTACGGATTGACCGGCCGCGTCGGATGATCCTCGGCGAGAAGCTCGCGCTCCGGCATTCCGTAGACCGCCGCACTCGAGGAAAACACGATCGCCGGTACTCGCGCGCGCCGGCTGGCGGCCAATAGATTCATGGCACCGCCGACATTGTTGCGAAAAAAGCGCAGCGGATCGTGCATCGATTCGCCGACCTCGATGAATGCGGCGAGATGAATGACGGCGTCAATGCGATGCCGCGCGAAGATCGGTTCGAGCGCCGGCGCGTCGTTGAGGTCGGCCTCGATCAGCGGCCCCCAGCGCACCGCGTCGCGATGGCCGTTCGACAAATTGTCGACCACCACCGGCGCGAAACCGGCCTCGGATAACGCCTTGGCGACGTGCGCGCCGATATAGCCGGCCCCTCCGGTCACCAGAATCTCGCGCGGCATGGGTGGATTTGCTTTCGTCGATGATCGGGCCCGCTACCCTTTGGCGGTCGGCGTTCGCCCTGTCAAGCGGCGACGGCCCCGGTCGGCGCCGCAACGCGGCTACAACATCGTGCTTCGCCGGCGCGTCGCGTTGTTGCGCTTGTCGGGCGGTCCTTTTCGGGAGCCCGGTGCCTGCTCTCCAGGCGTCGACTTCGCGGCCTTCGCGTATCGATCGCCGGCGCGGAGCCGCGCCAGGGCGCGGCGCAACACGGCCTCCGCCTCGTCGAGCTGATCGGCGGACATGCCCTCCAGATCGATGTCGAGCTTGAGGTTCGGTTGGTCGATACGGATCGAATCGCGCATCTTGCCCAGCGCCTCATAGGTGTCGACGACTTGAAACACGGCGACCGGATAGGCGATTCCCTTGACCTTGATCTCCCCTCGGTCGACGCAATCGATCTCGTCCTTGACCTGGGAGTGCGTCTCGTAAGAGATGAGAATCTCGTCCGGTTCGGCGGCCGCCTCGAGCCGCGAGGCGAGGTTCACGCCGCCGCCGATGATCGTGTAGTCCATCCGGTCTTCGCTTCCGAAGTTACCGACCGTGCAGTATCCGGTGTTTATGCCGATACGGCAGCGCAATGGATTGTCGATTCCCGCGCCGCGCCACACGTCCTGAAGCTCGTGCAACCGCTTGCGCATCGCGATCGCCATTTTGACGCAGGCGATCGCGTCTTCCTTGACGCCGCGCGTCTCGGGATCGCCGAAGAAGATGACGATTGCGTCGCCGACGTACTTGTCGATCGTTGCCCCATATGCGAGCGCGATGCGCGACATCTCGGTCAGGTAATGATTTAGGAGCTGCGTGAGGTCCTCCGATTCGAGCCGATCGGCCGCTTCGGTGAACCCGGCGATGTCCGAGAAGAATATCGTCAGCTTCTTGCGCTGGCTGGTGATCTTGACCTCGCTCCTGCCGGCGAAGATCGAGCTGTAGACCTGCGGCGCAAGGTACTTCGCAAGCTGGTTTGACAGCACCTCAAGCGACTTCGATTTTTCGGCCAGTTGCTCTTCGCGATTCTTGAGCTCGGTGATGTCCGAATAGACCGCGACGGTGCCGCCGTCTTGCGTTCGCCGTTCGCTCACCAGGATCCATCGACCGTCGCCGCGCTGGTGGATGTGTGGTTCGCCCGGATTCCGCCGGCGCGCCATGCGCTCGGCGAGCCATTCGTCGACCCGGCCCTGCGCCTGCTTGATCAGCCCGGATTCGGCGGCTCGCCGCACAATGTCCTCGAACCTCATTCCCGCCTTCAGCTCGATCGCGACGCCGGAATACAAGATCGATTTGTACTTGCTGTTGAAGACGACAAGTCGGTCGTCGTTGTCGTAGAGGCAGAATCCCTCGGAAATGCTTTCGATGGCGACCGATAGGCGCTGTTCGCTTTGCTTCAATGCCTGTTGCGCCAGTTCGTGATCGGTAACGTCGCGCCCGGTGCCGCGATAGCCCATGAATTTGCCGGCGGCGTCGTATATCGGCTTGCCGCTGATCTGGATGTATCGCACGCTGCCGTCGGGCATCGTCGTGCTGTAGGCGAAGTCGCGAAATGGAAGATGCGCCGCA
>DATFES010000428.1:0-7423 GCA_035250945.1 Alphaproteobacteria bacterium
CCTGAAGAAGGTGGCGTGGGTTCGCAGCGAAATCTCGACGACCGGTTAGATCACGCCGATTTCGGGAAATACTTGGGCCGAGCCCGACCTGCCGGCCTTCTCCGTACCGCTGCGCATCCAGCGCCTGGTCGGGCATGGCGACGTCGCCCATATCCAGCCGACCCAACCTTTGCCGCAAGGGCTCTATTCGTTTCAGATCAAAGACGGACCGGTGACGACGGCGACGAGAATCGGCGTCGGCTGGTCGTCAGCCGACCGGGCGCGCTATTCGTCGGAGAACTGCGTCGACCGCTACGTCGGAAGCGGCACGTCCTACCGGCCCTGCGTCGAACAGTCGCGCACGGTCCAGCAGATCGGTCTCTCGGGGCTGCAGCTTCACTTGGTTCCGCCGGAGCGCACGACGATCAATGGCGAATCGACGCTGGTCATTCGCGGCGTCATCGTCAACACGAGCAACCGGGCGCAGCGCGTGCCCGCTTTACGCGCACGGATCACCGATTCGAACGGGTCGACATTGAAGCACTGGTTGTTCGAGCCTGAAGGGCAGGAAATCGCGCCGCGCCAGAGTTTGCCGTTCCGCACCGAGCTTCGCCAACCGCCGGGCGGTACGGCTAAGGTCAATGTCAACTTCGCCTCTGAAATCGAAAGCGGCGACTTGCGGCGCAACACCCGCGGCACGCTCTAGGCGGCACGCTCTAGACGGATCCGCTGCCTCGATGTCGCCACAATCGATAGCGTCGAATCGGCGCGGCGCTCCGGCCGTCCGCGATCCACCGATAAGGAAAGTCACCTTCTTGTCACCCCATTGCGCCCGCTCGGGGCACCAGACTTCCGCTGAGGATTTGTCTTATCGCTTGGCGGCACATGGGCAATCTCAGACGCGCGGCGAAGAACGGCCGGCAGAAGCGCGACAACGAGCTCTTTACGCATGTGAAGGGCTTGCGCCGTTACGCAATGGCGCGGGTGGGAGACCCGGCCGACGCCGACGACTTGGTTCAGGAGACGTTGAAGCGCGCACTCACCTACGCGCGCGATGGGGCGCGGATCGAAAACCTGCGCGCTTACCTGTTCGCGGTGCTGCGAAACGTCCGCACCGACGGATTACTGCGCCAACAACGAAGCGTACCTACCGTGCCGATCGCCGAATCCGCGCTGCAGGTGGCGAGTCCGGCCCGACAGATTACCCATGTCGAGTGCCGCGAACTCGTGGCGGCGTTGCGTCGACTGCCCGACGAACAACGCGAGGCGATTTCGCTCGTCGCGTTGGAAGGGCTGAGCTATCAACGGGCGGCGGAGATCGCCGGCGTGCCGGTCGGAACGATCATGTCGCGCCTGTTTCGGGGTCGCGAGCAGTTGCGGCAGCTCATGTCGGACGAGGCGTCCGCCGACGAGAATTGATCGTCGCAAGCTCCCGGCGCAACCCGCGCCGCGTCATCGACCGTCATCAGGGCCTGCGCATCTGGCGCGCGCCGGCGACGCGATCAAGGGCGGCGCCGACGCCGCTGAGGCTCAGCTCGAACTCGAGCGTCGGTTTATCGGCGCGCGTCACGCGCAACAGCGCAGTACGGCCCAGACGCAGCGCCGGCTCGAGATCGGGGACGCGCTCGGCGCGAAAAGCGCACAAAGACGCCTCGCAGGGCCGCGCTTCCAGCATGTGGCCGCGGTCGATCTGGATCGAGGCGCCGGTCAGGCGCTCGGCGACGTCGGGGCTTATCACGGCGAGGTCGAAAGCGGCGTTACGCGGCACGAGGAGCACGGCGATTCCGGGCGTCGGACGATCCGGCCGGGCATAACAGTCGGTGCCTGCGCCAGCGCTGGCGGAGACGCAGCGCGCGCGCCAATCGCGGAACTGCTCGTCGAACACAACGGTCTCTCGGGCGGCGTCGCTTGGCCGCTGTTGCGCCATTCCGGCGATCGCCCATGAACATGCCGCGATGGCAATCGCGAAGCCGATGCGAACGCTCGAGTCCATTCTTCCTCTCGTGGCCGCTCTCTTGTCCGAAGGTAAAACAGCATCGCCGCGCCGCGCAAGCCGCCGTCGGCGGGCGCTTTTGTCTCGCGCAGTACAGCCTTCATCTATGCCTCGAGCCGACGGACCGCCTGGCTGATCGTCTGATACGCCTGCAAGACCGCCGCCTCGCGAACCACGCCAAGAAACGTCTCGCCATCGACGCCCACGACCGGCGCGCTCTCGCCGGTGAAGCGGCCGAGCAGCTGGATCGCCTCCAGCAGCGACGTGCTCGCCGTGAGGCGAATTTCCGATGGCCTAAGTAATTCGCCGGCTTTCGCCGTCCCGTCGCCGCGCCGTTCGGCGCGAAGGAGGTTGACGAGCGAAAGTTGGCCGAGGTAACGGCCGCCCCGATCGACGACGAATGCGGCGCTCGCTTCGCCGTCGATAAGTCGCCGGATGACGCTCTCGGCGGCCGCGTCGGGCGCGACGCGCACGCAATCGCCCTCGATCCACGGCGCAATCGGTTGGCGGGCCAGTGCGATGCGCTCGCGGCCGGTTGAGAGATCGAGTCCGCGCGCCATGAGCTGACGGTCGAACAGCGAACGGCCGACGAAGCGGTGGGTGACGAGATGCGCGAAGACGATGGTGACGGTGGTTCCGATCGCCATCTCGTAGTTCCCGGTCAACTCGAGAACGATGATCACCGTCGAAATCGGCGCGCCGACCACCGTGCTCACCACCGCAGCCATACCGGCGATCGCCAACGCACTTGCCGACAGCGCCTCGGGCAGGACGGGCGCCAATCCAGGGCCAAGGAGGGCGGCCCATGCCGTCCCGAAAGCGGCGCCAATGAACAACGCCGGGCTGAATACGCCGCCGTAATAGCCGAATCCGAGACAAAGCGCGACCGCCAGGATCTTGGCCGCCACCAGCAACAGGGCCATGCCACCGCCCAGTTGGCCGTCCAGCGCCGCGTTGGTGGTCGCCAGGCCAAGCCCGAGCAGTTGCGGCAGCTTGATCGCCGCGACGCCGACAATCAGGCCGGCGATCACCGGTTTTAGCGACGCCGGCACGGCGACGCGCTTGGCGATCGCGCCGGCGATTTCGATCGCCCGCATATAGACGACGGCGACCCCGCCCGCCGCGACGCCGAGAACGACCAGGACCAATAGCGATGCCGGGTGCATCAGACCGCCGCCAGGCGCCGGCAACGCCATGCCGTGCGGAAAGACGAGCAAGGTCGTCACATAGCCGATGACCGACGCGACCGCCACGGGCGCGAAAGTACGCAACGCGTAATGACGCAGCACGACCTCGTGGGCGAAGAGGAGACCGCCGATCGGCGCGATGAACACCGCCGAAACCGCGGCGGCGGCGCCGGCGCCGAGCATCACCTCGCCGAGCCGGGCCGGCAAGCGCAGCAGGCGCGCCGACATCGAGCCTAGCACCGCGCCGAGATGCACGATCGGCCCGTATTGACCGACCGAGGCGCCGAAGGACAACGAGGTCGCCGCCATCGTCGCCGAAATCAGGCCCGAACGTTGATCGAGCATCGCCGGGACGGAATGCGCGGCAAGGATCGCGTCGGCGGGTCCATGCGGGCGACGATCGGGCAGCAGCCGGGTGAGCTGCCCGACAATCACGCCGCCAAGGATCGGCAGCGACAGGCAGATGAGCGCCGTCGCCTCGTCAAGATCGGCGAAACCGAGCGGCATCGGATCGGGCAGCCACATCCGATTGGCGAATATGACGAAATAATTGAAGGCGATCCCGCCGCACGCGGCGATCAATCCGACCAGCGCGCAGGCGACGAACGAAACGGCGATGTCGCCGCGTAAGTGCGGCCGGTCTTCGATCATTCGCGCGACTCGCGGGTCCGAGGTCGGTCAGTCACGCTACCCTAGCGCCTTTGACGCCGTGGTCCAGCATGGGCGCGCGAATTTGTTCGGTCGGCTCCCCGCTAAGGCTCGAGGCCGAGGCGTTGGCGCCAACCGACCGGACCGCGGAAGAGCGGCGCCAGCGCCAAAAGGCACAGCGAAGCGGTCAGCGCCAACATCGTCGCGGAAATCGGCCGTTCGATAAGTATCGCGTACCGGCCGGACGACATCGCCAAGGACTGACGCAAGGCGGTTTCGAGCATCGGCGAGAGCACGACGCCGAGCACGATCGGCGCCACTTCGAAATCGAATTTGCGCAAGCCATACCCGAGCGCGCCCATGGCGATCATGATCCAGATGTCGACGATGCTTTGATTGACGGCGTACACGCCGAGTACGCAAAAGACGGCGATTGCCGGGTAAAGATAGGCGTACGGGATGCGCAGCAGGTTTATGAAAAGACCGACCAACGGCAGATTGAGGATCAGCAAGACGAGATTGCCGACATACATCGAGGCGATGAAGCCCCAGAAAAGGCGTGGCTCCTGCTCCATCAGCAATGGACCGGGAGCGACGCCGTGCACCATCAAAGCGGCGAGCATTACCGCCGGAATCGGGCCCGACGGCACGCCCAGCGCGAGCATCGGCACGAATGCGCCGCATGCCGCCGCGTTGTTCGCCGATTCCGGGCCGGCGACGCCGGCGACCGCGCCATGGCCGAAACGTTCGGGATGCTTCGCCATGCGGCGCTCGAGCGCGTAGGACACGAACGCCGAGATGATATGCGCCGAGCCCGGGATGATGCCGATGAAGAAGCCCAGAACCGTGCCGCGCGCGATCGGCGCCGCCGCTTCGCGAAGCTCGCTGGCCGAGGGCGGCAGATCGCGCAGTCTCGGTTTCTGCGCCGTCGGCGGGTTCTCGCGGCCGGCGGTCAGCATGATTTCGGAGATGCCGAACAATCCAACGGCGACCGGCACGATTCCAAGTCCGTCCGAGAGCTCGACGACGCCGTATTGAAAGCGAAAGAAGCCGGTCATCAAATCGATGCCGATAGTGCCGAGAAATAGACCGAGCGCGGCCATCGCCAGCGTCTTCGGCGTCGAGCCGCCGGACATCACCGCCAGGACCAGGAGGCCCAAGGTGAGCAGGGCGAAATACTCGGGCGGCCCGAAGCGCAGCGCCAGCGTGGCGAGCGGCGGAGCGAGCAACATCAGGCCGATCACGCTTATCGTTCCGGCGACGAACGAGCCGATGGCGGCGATCGCCAGCGCCGGGCCGCCGCGGCCGTTTTGCGTCATCGCATAGCCATCGATGCAGGTCATCACCGACGCGGCTTCGCCCGGTATGCGCATCAGTATCGAAGTCGTCGATCCGCCGTACATCGCGCCGTAATAGATGCCGCCGAGCAGGACGATCGCCGTCGTCGGATCGAGGCCGAATGTCGCCGGCAGCAATAAGCTTATGCCGGCGAGCGGTCCGACGCCGGGCAGCATGCCGACGAGCGTGCCGATGACGCAGCCGACCGTCGCGAACAGCAGCAATTGCGGCTGCAAGGCGACGGAGAATCCCGTCAGCAGATTAAAGACGGTGTCGATCACGCGCGGGGGCCCTACGACGCGCCCGTCACGATCAAATGCCGGCCGGCCCGCGCGGCAATGGGACTCGCAAGAGATCGGCGAACAGAAAGAAAGAACCCAAGGCGATGGCCAGCGCAACGGCAATAGCCGCCGCCGGGCGGCGGCGTTCCACGATGCCAAGCAAGACCACCAGAACGACGAAGACGGTCAATCGAAATCCGAGACGCTCGATCGCCAGCGCGGCGAACGCGCAGGCAGCCAGGATGACCCCGGCACGCGGCGTCTCCTTCCAGCCGATGCGTTCGACCGTTGGGCCTCCTGGCGAAAGCGAAACCAGCGCGGCAAAACCGCCGAGCGCGATCGCTAGCATCAACGGCCAGTAACCCGGTCCCGGCGAGGCCAGCGAGCCGACCGGGAGCCGCGTCGCTTCCCACGCCATCGCGCCGGCCAGCGCGATCAGCGCCGCTCCCGCCAACCGGTCGCGCGTCAATCGGCCGCCGCCGCGCCAGTCCATCGAAACGTCGTCGACCGCGCGGCGATCAGTTCTTCTTTTCTTCGACGCGTCCGACCCGGCGCACCGCGCCGGCAAGGCGCGCGGCATCGGCGTCCCAGAATTTCTTGAACTCCGGCGCGTCAAGATACTGGATCGGCGTCTGAAGCTTCTCCATTTGCGCCGTGAATTCGGCGTCGGCGACGACCTTGGCCATCGCCTCGCGCAGCACGCGCATCGCTGGATCGGGCGTTCCCGCCGGCGCGAAGACGCCGGCCCAAATGTAAAATTCGACGTCCTTGTAGCCAAGTTCCTTGAACGTCGGCACGTCGGGGAGAGCGGCGAGCCGCTTGTCGCCCCAAACCGCGAGCGGCCGTAGTTTTCCGGCGCTGATTTGCGGGATGACCGGCCCAGGCCCCGAGGCGAGCGCCTGAACGTGCCCGCCAAGCAACGCCGTCAGCGCCGGGCCGCCGCCTGCGAATGGCACGTGACGTAGCTTGATCTCGGCGGCATGCGCGAAGATTTCCATCGCCATGTGCAGCGTGCCATAGATGCCCGAGGACGAGAACGAGATCTCTCCCGGTCGTTTCTTCGCATCGGCGGCGAACTCGGCGACGCTTTTCCACGGCGAATCCGCCGGTACGACCAGCACCGTCGGATCGGAGGTGACGAGGGCGACCGGCGCAAGTTGGTTCATTTGATACGCAGGTTGGCGGTCGAACAGCTTGTCCGCCTCGGGAATGATCGAGATCGACGACAGCGCGGTCAGAATCGTATAGCCATCCGGTCGCGCGTTCGCCGCCGCCGCCATGCCGACGGCGCCGCCGGCGCCCGGCCGATTGGCGATCACGACCGGTTGCTTGAGTATCCTCTCGAGCGCCGCCGCCACGGGACGGCCGGTCTGATCGGCGACGCCGCCCGGCGGGAACGGCACTATCATTGTGATCGAGCGTGACGGGTATGCATCCTGGGCCAGCGCCGGCACGCAATACGCGAATGCCGCGGTGACGAAACCCAGCGCAAGCAAGGTGGTTCGGCGATGCATGACGTTCCCTCCCTTATCGCAATCGTGGCCCGTTTTGGGACGCAAGGCTATACGCGATCACGCCGTGTCGCCATCGAATCGCTTGGCCGAAAACGGCCTCGGATCAAGACACGGCGCGCGGCCGGCGATCAAGTCGGCGACCAAGCGACCGGTCATCGGCGCCGCGGCCAGGCCGACATGGCCGTGCCCGAAGGCATAGAAGGCGTTGGCGAATCCGCTTGAGGGACCGACCACCGGCAGCGAGTCGGGCATGCTCGGACGGAAGCCCATCCATGTCGCAATACGATCCTCGCTGATTTCGCGCGACAGTCCTGGATACATCGCTTGCGCCTGCCTCAACAGGATTCGCGCCCGCCGCCAATCGGGCGGCGCGTCGAGCCCGCCGAATTCGACCGTGCCGGCGACCCGCAATCCCATCTCCATCGGCGTCACGGCGAACTTTCCCTCCGCCGCCATCGCCGGCAAGCGCGGGATGACCTCGGG
>DATFES010000429.1:0-2796 GCA_035250945.1 Alphaproteobacteria bacterium
CGAGGATCGATCTGTGACCGCATGGAAAGCTCCTTGAAAAAGGCCCAAGTGCTTCGGCGGTCCTCCCGTGTTTGTTCATAGGCATGTTTGCGGATTCTCGTCGATCGCCGCGGCGATTGCGTTCCCGATTGTTGCAGGCCGCACTTGCGCTTTTTGCAGCCGATTTTCTGGGCAACATGACCGGCAAACTTGCAACGCGGCGCCGACGGTCACGCAGAAATAATTTGACTCAAGATCGCCGAATCCGAGTCATCGCTCGCCGGACAGTAGCCGCCGCGCCATGTCGCGCAGCACGCCGCGCTGGATCTTGACGCCGTTGGGGCCCATCGCGACCGGAAATTCCTCGATCGCGACGAAACGCTCCGGCGTCTTGAAGCGTGCCATTCGCTGACCGCAGAAGGCTGCCAGCGCCGTTTCGTCGAGGCTTGCGCCGTGCGCCAACCGCACGAACGCGACGGCGCGATCTCGTCCCGCGTGCGGCACCGCGACGACTTGCGCCGCGACGACGCCCGGATGCTCCTGGACGCAGCTCTCGATCTCGACCGGATTGACGAGAAATCCGCCGAGGCGAATCGCATCGCCCAAACGCGCTTGAAAGACGAAGCCGCCGTCCCCGGTCAGGTAGCCGAGGTCGCCGGTTCGGATGAATCCGTCGTCGGTGAGGGCGCGCGCGGTCGCCTCGGCATCGGCAAAGTATTCCGCCATGCGGCTGGGTCCGGCGAGCTCCAGTTCGCCCGCTTGATCTGCGCCGAGCAATCGACCGGTCTCGGCATCGCGAACGCGGACCCGTGCCGCGGGCGAAGTCGGAATCCCGCCGGCGAACGCCCGGCGGGCCGTCGGCGCGTCGACCGGTTGGCGAGCGTAAAGCGCCTGCAACTCGCTCGTTCCGTAAAGGCCGGCGAGGCGGAGACCGCGCTCCTCGGCCGTTGCGACGAGGGGCTCCGCCGCCATATTGAACGACGCAAACCCCGCCCACTTTAGCGAGGGAAATGGCGTCGCTTCGCGCCGCGCCTCGAGCAGGCGGGTGAACATGTCGTCCGTGCCGTTGGTCTGCGTCACTTTGAATCGTTGGATCGCCGCGGCGGCCGCTTCGGCGTCGAACTGCGCCAACAGCGCGATCGGCGCGCCGCCGGCGAGCGAAGCCATGGCTTGCGCGAAACCGAAGACACCGCAGAGCGGCAGCATGAGCAGTGTCACAGCCCCCGGCCCGTCGTAGCCGAAAGACCGCGCGACTTGAATTGCATGCTCGCCGATCGAGCGGTGGGTATGGAGCACGAATTTCGGCGCCCGCGTCGTGCCTGAAGTCGTGAAGATGGCGCAGCCATCGCCGGCGCCCGCGCGGTCGTCGGCGAGCGGCGAAGCGGCGCAGAGCGAACCATAAGTCACGGTGCGCACGCTCCGTGTTCTTGCCGGCTCATCGCCATGGACGACGACGGCGGACAACCCGTCGAGCACCGCCGGATCGACATCGGCGAGAATTTCATCGAAGTTCACGCCACGATACGCCGGCCAATAGATCAGGATTCGTGCGCCCGATCGCCCTAGGATGTCGCCGAGCTCGGAGCTTCGAAAGCGGCTATTAATGTTGACCAAGATCGCGCCAAGCCGCGCGCAGGCGAGAAACACGGCAAGGTAGCTCGGTGCGTTGGGCATCCAAATCGCCACGCGATCGCCGGGATCTACGCCAAGCGCGACCAGTCCGCCAGCGACGCGACGGCTTTCCACGACGAGCTCGGACACCGTGATTTCGCGCTCGCGCCAGAATATCGCGGGTTCGCCGCCGCGGCTCCGCGCGATTTCTTCGAAGATTATCGGCAAGGTGCGTAACGTCACGACCCTTTACCCCGGATTCCGTTTTCGGCGCGCCGATCGAGCGACATTAAGACACGCGCGGTCGAGTGCGCTACTCGGCGCGTGCCTTCTGTAATCGCCCGGAAGACCTCTCTTGGCGCGCCGCCAGCAACTCATCGACGACGTTTAGAAACGCCCGAATCAACGGAGCGCCCTTGCGCTCGGCCAACGATACGACGTGCGCATAGGTATATATTTCGGCATCGGCGACCCGCAGGACACGAAGCCGCGGATGCGGTACGAACTCGATCTCCGAGACCACGCCGATGCCCATGCCGCGCTCGACCGCCATCCAGATCGCCTCGCGGCTGCCGATCTCGATTGAGCGGTCGATGCTCACTCCGGCGCGCTGCAAGGCGCTTTCGAACGCGCGTCGGGTCGTCGAGCCCGCCTCGCGCAACACCACCCGGCGGCCGGCGAAGTCGCGGATCCGTACCGTTCGCCGTCGCGCCCAGGGATGATCGACATTGACGAACGCCACGACCGGATGGCGGCTGTACGGAACGGCGTGAAAGCGCGGATCGTCCTCGATATGGGCCAACACCGCGACATCGGCATGAAAATCCAATAGCGCCTGCAGGACCTCGCGCGAGTTGCCGATCGAAACCGAAACGCCGATGTCGGGATAGCGCTCGCGAAAAGCGCTCAGCATTTCGGTTGCATGGTACGGTCCGACCGCGCCGACTTTGAGATGGCCAGCGCGAAAACCCCCCGCGGCATTGAGATAATCGATCGCCTCCGTCTCGAGGCTGAACATGCGGGTGGTGAATCCCAGCAGCTCGCGCCCGCTGTCGGTTAGCGCTACCCGCCGGCCGCGGCGGTGAAACAGCTCGACGCGGAAATACCGCTCGAGCGCCTTGACCTGGCTGGTGATTGTCGGCTGTCCGATATTGAGCTGCTTCGAGGCCGCGGTGAAGCCGCCGGCGGTGGCCACGGCGTGGAAGG
>DATFES010000466.1:0-4296 GCA_035250945.1 Alphaproteobacteria bacterium
CTGGGTAAGCCGCTGATCGACCTGATCGGGCCCAAGCGCTACGTTGAACATCAGGGCATGCTTGATGCCGGCGTGCCCCACGGGCTGCGTTACTACTGGAAGTCGCACTACCTACCGGCGCTTAGGGACGCCGCGATCGACATGCTCATCGAAAACGCTTGGGCGGCGCCGTCACCGCAGTCCTACACCATCATGTTCCACCTCGGCGGCGCGATCCGCCGTCGCTCGCCCGCCGACTCGGCGTTCGAGGATCGCACCGCCGAGCACGCCCTCAACATCGATGCGGTCTGGTCGGATCCCGAGACCGATGCGGCGCAGATCGCGTGGACGCGTCGGATGTTCGAGGCCATGCAGCCGTTTGCGACCGGTGTATACGTCAACTTCCTGGGCGAGGAGGGCGAGGAGCGGGTGCGCGCGGCCTACGGCCCGGAAAAGTACGAGCGCCTGGCGCGGATCAAAGCGAAGTACGACCCCGAGAACTTCTTGCGCCTGAACCAAAACATCAGGCCTTCAGGCAATGGCTGACCCGCTCGTCTCAAGCGCGGCCCGACGGCGGTCGGACCAGACAACCGCCCGCGTAGCGACGCTGTGGGCTGCAAAGGGGACCGGCCATGGGCAGGGCTGGACAGGCCTGTCGTCAGCCCGACGGACATCGCGTTGATCCGGCCGTCGCGGACTGATGGCCTCCAAACCATCTTCTGGTAGGGTCGACGTCGTGCGTCGGACCGAGCGGCAGACCGAGCCTCTCCAGATCGCCTTCGGTCAGCTCCGGGAGCACCTCGAAATCGATCTCATGCTCCCGGAACGCCTGCTCGTACCGCTTCGGCGCCTCCGCACCGTACTGTTCGGTGGTATTCACTCATACATATTGCAATACGCCTGAAATCAACTGGAAGGAGCATGAGCTGATTTTTTCTATACGAGATTGATATGGGGCCGCGTTTCGTAGACGCAAAAGACCTCTCGTGCCGGTCGCGCTTGCCAATCGGCCTTGATCATGCAGTAACTTCGGTTTCGGGCCTGTTTTGGCAACCAGCGGCTCATCCGCAGCCGCTCCTTCCTGTCGCAGCGCCGAGGAACCCATCATGGATTTGTCCGCTCGCAATCTGCGTGTGCTCGTCACCGCCGGCGCCGCCGGGATCGGCCGCGCTATCGCCAAGGCGTTCGCCGATGCCGGCGCTCGCGTGCACATTTGCGATGTCGATCAGAAGGCACTGGATGAGTTTAAACGCGACATCTCGGGGGCCGGCCACAGTTTGGTCGACATCGCCGATCCGGTCGCCGTCGCGACGCTATTCGAGGAGGTTCGCCGCGGCCTCGGCGGTCTCGACGTGCTGGTGAACAACGCCGGGATCGCCGGGCCGACGGCGGCCGTCGAGGACATAACGCCCGGCGATTGGGAGCGGACCGTCGCGGTCAATCTCAACGGCATGTTCTATTGCACGCGCGCCGCCGTGCCATTGCTCAAGGCGGCCGGCGGCGGTTCGATCGTCAATCTGTCGTCGGTGGCTGGCCGCCTCGGTTTTCCCTTGCGCACGCCTTACGCGGCGTCCAAATGGGCCGTGGTCGGTTTTACGGAAAGCCTGGCGATCGAACTCGGGCCGTTTAACATAAGGGTCAACGCGATCCAGCCGGGCGTCGTCGCGGGCGAGCGCATCAATCGCGTCATCGACGCCAAGGCCAAGGCGCTCGGCCTGACATTCGACGCCTATAAAGCGCAATTGCTATCGAAGGTGTCGCTCCGGCGCACGGTGAGTGCCGAAGACATCGCCGGCATGGCGCTGTTTTTGTCCACGCCGGCGGGGCAGAACATCACCGGCCAGTCGCTGAGCGTATGCGGCGGCGTGCAAACGCTCGCCTGAGCCGCGGCGGATGGAGAAGATCGCCATCGTCGGCGCGGGCCTGATTGGCCGCGCCTGGGCCATCGTATTCGCGCGCGCCCGGCGGCCGGTCACGCTGTACGATCCCGACTCCTTGGCGGCCGCGCGGGCGCGGAAGCTCATTCGCGCCAGTCTCGACGACCTCGCCGCGGCAGGACTGATCGACGAGCCGGCAGCCGCCATCGCCGCCCGCGTCGTGCCGATACCGACGCTTGCCGAGACAGTCGCCGAGGCGGATTACGTGCAAGAAAATTCTCCCGAGCGGCTCGATCTGAAGATTGCGCTGTTCGCCGAACTGGACCGATTGGCGTCTGCCGGCGCGATCCTCGCCAGTTCCACCTCGGGCATGCCGGCATCCGCGTTCAGCGAGCGGCTCGCCGGACGTGCGCGATGCCTGGTCGCGCACCCGGTCAACCCGCCCTACCTTCTGCCGTTGGTCGAAATTTCCCCCGCACCGTGGACCGCGCCCGAAATCGTTGCGCGGACCCGTTCCCTGCATGAATCCGTCGGACAATCGCCAATCGTCATCCGGCGCGAGATCGATGGGTTCATTCTCAACCGGCTGCAGGGGGCGCTGCTCGCCGAGGCGTTTCGGCTGGTCGAGGACGGCTACGTTTCGACCGCCGACGTAGACAAGACGCTCAAGGACGCGCTCGGGCTACGATGGTCGCTCATGGGGCCATTCGAAACCATCGACCTCAACGCCCCCGGCGGGCTGCGCGATTACGTCGACCGCTATGGCTCGCTATATTACGAAATGGCCAAGTCGCAGGCCGATCCTCGCCCCTGGGGCCCGGCGTTGGTCGACAAGATCGAAGCCGAACGCCGCGCCGAGTTGCCTGTCGAGCGGCTCCTCGAGCGCCAACGCTGGCGCGACCGCCGTCTCATGGCTCTGCTCGCCCATAAGCGCGCCGCCGCCCGGCGCAACGACTGACCTAGAACGCCAATAAGGAACCCGCCCATGGCCGCCGCAAGCCGCAAAGTCATAATCACCTGCGCTGTCACCGGTTCGATCCACACGCCGACGATGTCGCCGCATCTGCCGTTGACACCCGACGAGGTGGCGGAAGCGGCGATCGGCGCCGCCGAAGCGGGCGCGGCGATCATCCATCTTCACGCACGCGATCCCAAGGACGGCCGGCCGACACCCGATCCCAATGTGTTCATGCAGTTCTTGCCGCGCATCAAACAGAACACCGACGCGGTGGTAAACATCACCACCGGCGGCGGACACGGCATGACGCTGGCCGAACGGCTCGCCGCGCCGCTCAAAGCCAGTCCGGAGATGTGTTCGCTCAATATGGGTTCGATGAATTTCGGGCTCTATCCGATGCTGCAGCGCTACAAGACCTGGAAGCACGACTGGGAGCCGGCCTATCTAGAGCGTTCGAGGGATTTTATTTTTCGGAATACCTTCAAAGATATAGAAGAAGTTCTTAAACAGCTTGGAGAGGGCCATGGTACGCGTTTCGAGTTCGAATGCTACGACGTCGGCCATCTCTACAATCTGGCGCATTTCCTCGAGCGCGGCTTGGTCAGGCCGCCGCTTTTCGTGCAAACCATCTTCGGCATCCTTGGCGGCATCGGCGCCGACACCGAGAACCTGGCGCATATGAAGCGCATCGCCGACAAGCTGTTCGGCGAGGATTACCACTGGTCGGTGCTCGCCGCCGGCCGCCACCAGATGCCGTTCGTCACCATGGCGGCGATCATGGGCGGCAACGTGCGCGTCGGTCTCGAAGACAGTCTTTACATCGCCAAGGGCACGCTCGCCGAAAGCAACGCCGCGCAGGTGGCCAAGATCCGCACCATCCTCGAATCGCTGTCGCTCGATGTCGCCAGCCCCAAGGAGGCGCGCGCGATGTTGGCTCTCAAGGGCGGCGACATGGTGAAGTTTTAGGTCGCGTTTCCGGGTGCAAGCGCCCGCGTCTTCGCCGATACGCTCTTATGGCGAAACGCGACCAGCCGCCTCGCAATAGACCCCGAGGATCAGAAGCGCCGACGCAGCGAGACAGGCGATCGTTCGTACGTGGTTCCAGGCGGTCCATCGCCTGACGTAGTCGTCCCACCTCGCGATGCTATCGCGATCGGCCGGCTCGACCTCGGCAAGCGCCCGATTGAGCGGCACGTTGAAGACCATCGTCACCGTGATGCTGCCAACGAGATAGAATCCCCCTCCCGTCAGCAGGAATACCGCACTAAGCCCGTGCCACCTCCATAACGAGACGAGTATCACGACAAGGCACGCTGCCGCAGTGCCAAAAAATACGGCCATGAACGGCGGGTTGAGGACAGCGCGATTGATCGATTGCATGGCGGCGATACCGGCCGACGGCTCCAGCCGGCCCAGCGCACGCATGACGAACGCGGAGAAAGCGAAGAATACCCCGCCCATGAGCCCCGAGCCGAGCGCCGC
>DATFES010000473.1:0-8866 GCA_035250945.1 Alphaproteobacteria bacterium
ACGACGCGCGCCGCCTTGCGCAAGCCGAAGCAGGCGCATGTCGCGGCGATTTCGTCGAGATCGGCGTGCGCCAGCCGGAGAATCCGTTTCCGCATGTTATATGTATATGCATGTTTCTCGCCGAAGGTCAAGATGCGCCCCGCGGCCTCGAGGCGATGTTCACGATCTTTAAGCAAAGTCGATGCGATGCTAAACAGGAGCCATGTCTAGACCCGTCATCGGCATAACCCTCGACGCCGAGCCGCCCGGCGGATACTCGAAGTTCCCGTGGTACGCGCTGCGCGAGAACTACTGCGCCGCGGTCGCGCGCGCCGGCGGCCTGCCGGTTCCGCTGCCCCATGAGCCCGAACTTGCCGCCGAATACCTGGCGCGCATCGATGGACTGATCGTCACCGGCGGCGCGTTCGACGTCGATCCGGCGCTTTTCGGCGCGAGCGAACGCCACGCCACGGTCAAGACCAAGGATCGCCGCACCGAGTTCGAGCTGGAGATCGCCCGCCTCGCGGTCGAGGCCGACACGCCGGTGCTCGGAATTTGCGGCGGCGAGCAATTGCTCAACGTCGTGCTGGGCGGCACGCTGATCCAACACATCCCCGACGAGGTGGCGAACGCGCTCGCCCATGAGCAAACCAATCCTCGCGACCAGGCGGGCCATGCGGTCAAGATCGTTCCCGGAACGCTGCTGCATCGCGTCACCGGGATGCTCGAACTCGACGTCAATAGCGCCCATCATCAGGCGGTGAAGGCGGTGGGACCGGGCGTGGTCGTCAACGCCACCGCCGCCGACGGGGTGATCGAGGGGATCGAAGACACGCGCCGCCGCTTCTGCCTTGGCGTCGAATGGCACCCCGAATTCGCGATCAGTCCCGGCGACGTCAGGCTTTTCGACGCCTTCGTCCAAGCTGCCCGCATCTGATTGGATCGATGATGCGCAAGGCGATCGATCCGGCGCAGCCGTCGGGGGGCGACCGCGTAGCCAAGGTCATCGCGCGCGCCGGACTTTGCTCCCGGCGCGAGGCGGAGCGCTGGATTGCGCAAGGCCGCGTCGCCGTCGATGGCGTGACGTTGACCAGCCCCGCCGTTGCCGTCACATCCGGGAACGTCATTACCGTCGATGGCGAAAGACTGCCGGCGGCCGAGCGTCCACGACTGTTCCGATTTCACAAACCGGCCGGCGTCTTGACGACCGCAAACGACCCGCAAGGGAGGCCGACCATTTATGACCATCTGCCGGCGGAATTGCCGCGTCTGATGCCCGTGGGTCGGCTCGATTTCAATTCCGAGGGACTGCTGCTGCTGACCAACGACGGCGCGCTGAAGCGCCATCTCGAGCTTCCCGCCACCGGCTGGATCCGCCGCTACCGGGCCCGCGTTTATGGCGCGGCCGACCCAGCCGGACTTGCCGCCCTTGCAAATGGGGTCACCGTCGATGGAGTCGCGTACGGCCCCATCGAAGCCCGGCTCGACGGCGATGCCAAGGAACCGGCGAAGGGCCGCAATGTCTGGCTCACCATCAGCTTGCGCGAAGGCAAGAATCGCGAGGTGCGCAAGGTGCTCGCATATCTTGGCCTGGCCGTGAACCGCCTGATACGGATCGGCTATGGCCCGTTCCAACTCGGCGACCTTCCGCGCGGCGCCGGCGAAGAGGTTCCATGGAAGGCGTTACGCGAGCAGCTTGGACGGATCGTCACCGCCGCCCCCGCTGCGCCGCATGAAACGCCGCCCGCGCGAAGGAAGGATCGGCGGCGCGGGTGAGAATCGTCGGCGGGAAACATCGCGGCCGCAAGCTGGCGGCGCCGCGCGACGAGCGCGTCCGCCCGACCAGCGATCGCGCTCGTCAAGCGCTGTTCAACATCCTCGAACATGGGCAATTCGCGGCCGGCGGGGCCTCGCCGCTGATCGGGGCGCGCGTCGTCGACTTGTTTTGCGGCACCGGGGCGATCGGGCTGGAGGCGCTGTCGCGCGGCGCCGCACTCGCCATCATGGTCGACAGCGACGCCGAGGCGCTCGATGCCGCGCGCGCCAATGTTCGCGCGTTGGGCGAGACCTCGCGCGTCATGCTGCGCCAAGCCGACGCCACGCGGCCCGGCCTCCCGCCCGGCCCGTGTCGTCTTGCGTTTCTCGATCCGCCCTATCGCAGCGCGCTGGCGGGGCCGGCGCTCGTCGCGCTCGCCGCCGATGGCTGGCTCGAACCGGGCGGCATCGCCGTTATCGAGATCGACGGGCGCGAGGCGTTCACGCCGCCCGCCGGTTTCGCGCTTGTCGACGAACGCCGCTACGGCCGCGCCAAACTCATCTTCCTGCGGTTCGGTTCCTAGCGCCGGCCGAACAGCCGTTCGATGTCGGCGAGCTTGAGCTCGACATAAGTGGGGCGTCCATGATTGCACTGGCCGGAATGCGGCGTCGCTTCCATCTGGCGTAGCAGGGCGTTCATTTCCTCGGGCAACAGCCGCCGTCCAGCGCGCACGCTGCCGTGGCACGCCATGGTCGAGCAGACTTCGGCCAACTTTTCCTTGAGCGACAATGCCGCGCCATGTTCGGCGAGTTCGTCGGCGAGGTCGCGCAACAGGCCCCGCGCATCGACCTCGCCAAGCAGCGCCGGAATCTCGCGCACGATGATCGCACCGGCGCCGAACGGCTCGGCGACGAGACCGAGCTCGGCGAATTCCGGCAGGCGCGGCGCCAGCCTGGCGAGGGCCGGTTCGTCGAGCTCGACGATTTCCGGGATCAGCAAGGTCTGCCGCTTGATGCCACCCGCGGCGAGATCGGCCTTCATTTTCTCATAGACCAGCCGCTCATGCGCGGCGTGCTGGTCGACGATGACGAGACCATCCGGCGTTTCGGCGACGATATAGGTGGCGTGGAGCTGCGCGCGCGCTGCCCCCAGCGGGTAGGGATCGCTCGTCGCGGCATGACCGGCGCCGATCGGCGCCGACGGCGGCAACGCGTCGTCCAATGGCGCCTGATAGGCCGCCGCCGATTCGGCGACGCCACCGGGATAATCATCGCGCGGCGGGAATCCCCAAGTCGAGTGCGGCGTCGAACGCAGCGGCAGCGCCTGCGGCCTGAACGCGCCGAGCGCACCGGCGGCGGCGGTGGTCGATGAACGATGGCCGGCGCCGGCCAGCGCATGACGGAGGCTGGCGACGATCAAACCGCGAACCAAGCCGGGATCGCGAAACCGGACCTCGGCCTTGGTCGGATGGACGTTGACGTCGACCTCGCCTGCCGGCACGTCGAGGAACAACGCCAACACCGGATGTCGGTCGCGGGCGAGAAAATCGGCGTACGCGCCGCGCACCGCACCGACGACGAGCTTGTCGCGCACCGGCCGTCCGTTGACGAACAGGTACTGATGCTGCGAGGTGGCGCGATGGTAGGTCGGGACGCCGATATGACCGGCCAGCAGCAGCCCCTCGCGCGCGGCGTCGACGACGATCGCGTTAGCGAAGAAATCGCGGCCGATGATCGCCGACAGCCGCTCGAGCCGTGCTTCGGCGGGGGCGCCGTTGACGGCCGGCAGCTTGAGCGCGACGCGGCCATCGATCGACAGCGCGAACGCGATGGCGGGATAGGCCATCGCCAGCCGCTCGATGGCATCGCGCGCGGCGAGTGCCTCGCTGCGGTCGCCGCGCAGGAATTTGAGCCGCGCCGGCGTGGCGTAGAAAAGATCGCGTACTTCGACGCGCGTGCCCGGCGGATGCGCGGCGGGCGATGGCGCGGCGGTTTCGCCGCCGGCCACCGCGATGGTCCAGGCGGCATCGGCGTCGGACGTTCGGCTGGTGATGGCCACACGCGCCACCGCGGCGATGGACGGCAGCGCTTCGCCGCGAAAGCCCAGTGTGGCGATATGGAGCAGATCGTCATCGGGCAGTTTCGAGGTCGCATGCCGCTCGATCGCCAGCGACAGCTCCTCGCGCGTCATTCCCTTACCGTCGTCGATTACGGCGATCAGGCTGCGGCCGGCGTCGCCGAGCGTGATTTCGATTCGTGTCGCGCCGGCGTCGATTGCGTTCTCTACCAGCTCCTTGACCGCCGCCGACGGCCGCTCGATTACTTCGCCTGCGGCAATGCGATTGACGACGGTTTCGGGCAGGCGGCGGATCGTCACGACAATTCTTTGAGGTATTGGCGCGCCAATACCTTGCCCTGTTCGACCGCCGGCTGGTCGAAGGGATCGACGTCAAGCAGGTGCGCGGCGATGATGGTCTCGAGCATGAAATGCATCAATACAGCGCCCAATACGCGCGCGCCGCAAGCCGCGACGCGAATGACGCGCACCGGCCGCCCGTTGCCGGTCAGCGTCGCGGCGGTGGCGCGTTGCGAAACGTCGAGCAGGTCGCCGAGCGTGCGTCCGGCGAGCCAGTCGAGCGCCGGGTCGTCGAGCGCTTCGCGTGCAAAGCGCGGGCCGGCGCCGGCGACGTCGCCCATGACGATATTGATGAGCTTGTCGGCCGGTCCGTCGAGATAGAGTTGGAGCTGGCTGTGCTGATCGACCGTGCCCAGCGCCCGGATCGGCGTCGTGCCGCGACCGTTCTTGCCGAGACTTTCGGCCCAAAGCTGGCAGAACCATTGCGAGAAGGGCGCCAGCCGGTCGAGATAGGGCATCATCACCGTCTGGTTGACGCCGCGCGTTCGCTGCAGGACGACGTTCAGCGCGGCGCCCGTGGCCGGCAGCGAATCGGCGGGATCGTCGATCAGCGCCGCATCGAGCGCCGCCGCCGCGCCAGCGCGCACCGCGTGCGCGTCGACGCCGACCAGCATCGCCGGCAGCATTCCGGTGACCGACAGGACCGAGTACCGCCCGCCAAGATCGGGGTCGTGCGCGATGATCGGCACGCCGAATCGCTTCGCCAAGCGTCGCAACGGATTGTCGCGCGGTTCGGTGACGACCGTCACGCGCTCGGCAAGCCGGGCCGCTCCCAGCGCATCGCGCCAGCGCGGCAAGAGCGCGTGGGCCTGGGCGAGCGTTTCGGCGGTGCCGCCCGATTTCGAGACGATGACCAAGCCGGTCCGCGACTCCTCGACGGCGTCGAGCACGCGGCCGATCGCCTCGGGATCGACATTCTCGATGAACCACAGACGCGGCGCGCCATGGCGGGGCGCGGCGGGCCCCAGCCCGCCATCGGCCAGTGACGCCAGCGTCCGTCCGCCGAGGCTGGATCCGCCGGTCCCCAGCAATACTACGTCGTCAAGCCCGCGCATGCGTCTTGCGGCGCCCGCGATCTCCGCCAGATCGTCCTTGCGGGTGGCGAGCGTCAGGAGCGGCAGGTCCGCTTTGTCGCGATGCGCCCGCAGGCGATCGAGCGCCAGCCGTGTCTCGCCGAGCGTCTTGGGGAACTCGCGCCGGTCGATACCCCGCGCGCCGATCGTTTCAGCGAAGCAGCCTGATGCGTCGATCGCGTATGGCAACGCGGACACGCCGGAGCCCATCACCCTCCGCCCTTGGTTCCCTCGCCCGGCTCGCGCGAGGCGAGGCCCTCGGGCTCGCCGACGACGACCACGAAAAGCTTCGCCTCGTCGTAGAGGCGGCGCGCGACGCGTTCGGCGTCGGCCAGCGTCACGCTCTCGATATATCGATTGCGCCGCTCGAGATAGTCGATGCCGAGCTTTTCGTATTGCATGCCGACCAGCGTGCGGGCGATCTGGTTGGTCGTATCGAGCCCGAGCGCGAAAGAGCCGGTTAGGTGACGCTTCGCGGCGTCGAGCTCGTCTTGCGTCGGTCCCTCGACGCCGAATTGCCGCCAGACCGTGCGAGTGATTTCGATCGATTGCGCCGCGCGCGAGTTTTGAGTCGCGGTGCTGCCGATGACCGCCGCGGCGTTGTCGAGGGGGACAAGCCCGCTGAATATGCCGTAGGCGAGCCCGCGCTTCTCGCGCACCTCGGTGGTCAGTCGCGAGGTCAAACCGCCGCCGCCCAAAACGTAGTTGACGACCAGCGCCGCGTAATAGTCCGGATCGTTGCGCTTCATCCCGGGTTGACCGAAATAAATGACGCTCTGGGGCACGCCGAGGCGCTTGACGATGACGCGGCCGGCGCCCTGCGGAACGATCTCGGTTACCCCGGAGTTCGCCGCGCGCGGCGGTAAACCGTCGAAGGCACGATCGAGCAGGCGCCCGAGCTCGTCGGGCGAGATATCGCCTACCGCGCCGATGTAGAGGTTGTCGCGCGCCAGACGTGACGCGATAAAAGCGCGAAGGTCGTCGGGCCCAATCGACTTGAGGCTATCCTCGCTGCCGCGCGTGTCGCGGCCGTAGGGGTGATCGGGAAACGCGGTTTCCCACCAGGTCCGCCGGGCGATGTTGTTCGGATTGTTGCGCGCCGCGACGACTGCGGCGATCCGCCGCGCGCGCACCCGCTCGATATCGGCGGGATCGAAGCGCGGTCGCGTCAAAGCCAGCCGCAACATGTCCGCCGCCCGATCGCGATGCTCGTCGAGGGCCTTGATCCGCCCCTGGAAGGTGTCGAGCCCGGCATCGAAATCGAGGCGGATCGAACGGTTCTCGAGCTCGGCCTGAAACGCCAGCGAGTCGAGGTCGCCGGCGCCCTCGGTCATCATGTCGGCGGTGATCTCGGCGAGCCCTCCTTTGCCCGCGGGATCGAGCGCAGATCCGCCGCGAAACGAGAACTCGAGCGACAGAATCGGAATCGTCGCGTCGCGGACCAGCCACGCCTCGATGCCGCCGGGACTGACGACACGCTCGACCTGTTTGGCCGCCGCCGGGCTCGCCAGCAGAAGCAAGGTCGCCGCCGCACGTAGAATGAATGTCGCCATTGACTTGGCCTCGGCTCTAGCTCGGCGGATCGGGCAACAGTTCGCCGGTCACCGAGCGCTCGGCGCGAAGCACGGCGCGCGCCGCCGCCATGACTTGCGCCGGCGTCACGGCGGCGATGCGCCGCGGCCACTCCTCGACATCGGCGACTTCCATGCCGGTGGTGAGCGCGATGCCGAAGATGCGCGCCCCGCCCTGCAGACTGTCGCGCGCGAAGATCGCCGAGGCACGCATGCGCGCCTTGGCGTCCTCGACCTCTTGCTCGCTCACCCCGCCTTCGAGCAGTTTGGCGATCGTCGCGTCGATCGCCGCTTCGAGCTCCGGCAGTTCGACTCCCGCGCGCGGCGACGCGGATATGTCGAAAGTCGTCATGTCGAGCGCAAACGCGCTGTAGGAAGCGTCGGCGCCCGTCGCCACGTTCTTGTCGAGAACCACTTCGCGATAGAGGCGACTTTGCGTGCCGCCACCGAGGATCTCGGAAAGCACCTGAAGCGCATAGGCGTGCCGCGTTTCGCCGCCGCGATAGCTCGGCGCGAGGTAGCTGCGGCCGAGCCATGGCTGGCTGACCTGGCGGTCCTTAAGTTGCACCCGACGCGCAGCCTGCGGCGGCGGTTCCTGCGGCCGCACTCGCGGCGGAAGCGCTTTCGGCTTGATGGCGCCGTAGTATTTTTCGGCGAGCGGCTTGAGCTCGGCCGCGTCGATGTCGCCGGCGACGATCAGCGCGGCGTTGTTGGGCGCGTAGTAGGTCGCATACCACTCCTCCGCGTCGGCGCGCGTGAGCGCGCGCATTTCGTGCATCCAGCCGATCACCGGACGGCCGTAGGGATGATTGACGAAGGTCGCCGCGCCCATCTGTTCGCGCAGGCGCGCGCCGGGACGGTTGTCGATCGAGGAGCGCCGCTCCTCGAGGATTACGTCGCGCTCGGGATCGACTTCGGCGTCGCTGAGCAGCAGATTGCTCATGCGGTCGGCTTCGAGGCGCATGACGATCTCAAGCCGGCCGCGCTCGACGTTCTGGAAATATCCCGTGTAGTCGAAGCTCGTGAAGGCGTTTTCGCGCCCGCCCTCGCGGGCGACGATGCGCGAGAACTCGCCTGACGGCAGCGTCTTCGTCGCCTTGAACATCAAATGCTCAAGAAAATGGGCAATGCCCGATTTGCCGTGCTTCTCGTCGGCGGCGCCGACCTTGTACCACACCATGTGCGAGACGATCGGCGAACGCCGATTGGTGACGACGACGACCTGCATTCCGTTCGACAGCGTGAATGTCTCGGGATTGAACACCTGGGCCGGCGCCGGCGCCGGCCGCAGCGTCGCTAGCAGCACGATCGCCGCCGCCGCCGCCCCCGATATTGCGGACCCGCGGGGCTTGCTCACGTCACCTCCCTGGGATCGTCGCGCGTCGATGGCGCGCCAGCGTTCGGACCGTGGCGTGGTCCGACTTAGAAAATGCCTTCGAGGGGCGCCCGCCGGCGCCGCTTGATCGACGGCGTTTCGCCTTCGGAAACGGTCCGGCCGAGGGCCTGATTCTCGCGGATCCGCTGCGCCTCGCGCTCCGGATCGACCACCGTTCCCGGCTCCTCGGGCTTGCGCCAAAAGATCAGGCGATCGATGAACGTCTTGTCCGCTTGCGCGAGCTGATTCGACTCCTGGTTCACCACGGCGCGAATGTCCGATTGCGCCCGCGCGGCACCGGCCTGCTGAAGCAAGGCGACCTCGCCGGCGCTGCCGCCGCCAGGATTAGCCGCCGCACGGTTGCTGGCCACGCCCGTCACCGCCAACTTGGCTTGGTCGGGGATCGCTCCCTCTTGCGGGCGCGGCGCTCCGGGCTGCGGCGGCCGCAACCCATAATCCGGGGGTAACGACAGCGGCGCGCGGCTTACCACTTTGAATTCGTCCGGCGTGACCTTATCGTACCCCAATACCTTGCGGGTGTCGCCACAGGCCCCGAGCATGAGACCGGCAGCGAGCAAGACGACGGGGGTTCCCCGGCGAATCGTAAGAATCGGCGATAAGCCTCGAAACATGCACCCCTATTTAATCGACCGGCGTCCCGCGAACAAGGAGTCTATGAGAAGTAGGCCGACCCCCA
>DATFES010000486.1:0-9930 GCA_035250945.1 Alphaproteobacteria bacterium
AGTATCGCGTGTACGCGCTCGGCATGTACTGCCGATGCGTCTCGTTGAATATGATCAGACGATCGAGGCACTTGCGACGGAGCGATCCAATCACGCGCGCAGGATAAGCATCCTGGCGGGGACAGCGAGGCGTAATTGGTCGGTCGCCGATACTCATGGCGCTAAGATGCTTCTTAAATGGTTCGCCGTACGACGAATCTCGGTCACGGACGAGATACCGTGGTGCCGAGTCCCATTGTAATGCTTCGCTGAGTTGGCCCGCCCCGAGTGCGTCATCGAGATCGAGTGGATCGCCGCCGCAAACTGAGTCGACGCGGCGCATGGCCTGTCGCGTGGCTAGGAGCGGACAAAGCGGGCATTGCCAAGCCGCGCGCGCGCGCCAAGAATCTCGATCCCGCTATCGCGCTTGGAGGTCGCCATGCCGGTAAATCCAGGGCTTCCGCTGATCCTTGCCTGCGCGGCGCTGGCGCTATCGGCGCTCACCGCCGCCAGCGTGGCGGTCGACCGTCTCGCGCGCGCCGTCGTCATCCGCGACGCCGGCGACGTCGCCTCGCCGCCGGCGGTGGCGGCGCCCGAGCATCTCGCCCAGATCATGTATCCGATCGACGGCGACGACGATGGCGACCACGTCAACCAGATGATCAGCCTCGCCCACAACTGGGCCTGGGACGACGATACCGGATGGTCGCGACGCGATGCCTCCCGGCCGTCGGTGGCGCTCACCGTCGAGTCCTGGTACCGCGGCCTGGCCGAGCTCAATTTCGACATGCGGCCGCCGCGCGATCACACGCCGTGGCCGGGCGGACGGCCGCTCGGCTTGTTCGCGCGGCACGACGGCACATACGCCAGCCTGTTCGTCGGCGGGAAACCTTACAGCGTCGGCGCCGCCGGCATTCAACTCACTGGCGGCTTCGTCGGCGATCCGATCATCTCGATCGCCGAACCGCATGGCGGCGATACTCCGACGCTGTTGCGCGTCGAGCGCCCGGACCGCGACGCCAGCGTCGTGCTGGGCGGCGGCGCCGCACCGTTCCTCAGCATGGGCTTGTCCGGCGTGCCGGCCGATCAGGCGGGCGAGGGCGTGTTTCGCGTCTCGGGTTCGCCGGCGGGCGCGCCGATCATCGCCGCCACCGGCGTCGCCGAGGCAGATACGATTCTCGCGGTGCGCGCGTCCGCCGATGACGCGGCGCCGCGCCTCCGATTGGCTGGCGACGGGCGGATCGAATGGGGCGGCGGCGCGGCTTCGCCTGACGCCGTCCTGTCGCGGACCGCGCCCGGCCGCGTCCGCCTCGAGGGTGAACTTGCCGCCTCGGCGCTCAGGGTCGGCGACGGCAACGGCATTCGCGCCGTGCGCCTGGTGTCGGTCGAATTTGCGCCCGCCGTGATTCGCGGCGCCAGCGTCACCGAGCAGATGATCGCAGCGCCCGGCCTGAACAACGACGGATTCATCGTCGTCAACGGACCGGCGCAGCCGGCCGGAATCGGCGTCGTCGGCGCGCGGCTGGCTGAACGCGGCATGGTCGGCGTATCGTTCTTCAATGTGAGGCCCGAACCGGCGCGTCCGACGTCGGGCAAATACGTCCTGCTCGTCGTCGAGATGGACGAATGATGTCACGGCCCGCCGCGCGTCTCGGCGCGTGCGCGGCGCTCACTCCTGCAAGCCGGCCCTCAGCACCGCCTCGCGGTGGTGCGCCGCATCGCTCGCCTGCTTGTAGTGCATCATCGCCAGGTATTTCGTCGCCGTCAGGCTGGGTTCGCGCTTGAGCGCTTCCTCGATGTGCCGCTTCGCCGCCCCGTCGTCGCCCAGCATGGCATGGCCGGCGGCGAGCAGGACGTGATGCATGTGGTCGAGCTGGCCGATCCGCTTCAACGCCTCGATCGCCTCGGCGTAGCGGCGGGCGACGAAATAGGCGCGGCCGAGATAGTGCCAGAACCGCTCGGGGTGATAGGGATTGACCCGCATCGCCTTCTTGATCCACTCGACGCCTTCCTCGGCCCGCCCGAGCCAGGTCAAGATTTCGCCCTGCTGCACGACGATCAGATCGTTGTTGGGGTTGAGGTTGAGCGCGCGGTCCTGGTGATACACCGCCCGTTCGAGGTTATTTTGAACCACGTTCACGGCGGCGAGGATGCGGTGCACGTCGCTGTCGTTGTCGTCGAGCGCCAGCGCCGCCTTGAGCTCTTCGATCATCGCGTTCCATGTCGCATCCTTGTCGCTCGCCCATCCGTTGACCCATGACTGGCCCAGCGTGCAGGCGCGCCAGGCGTGGGCGTGCGCATAATTGGGGTCGAGCGCCACGGCCCGCTCCAGGATGCGCAGCGCTTCGGCGTTGTCGACGCGGGTCGAGCGGTGGTGCAAGACCTTTCCGGTCAGCACGCACTCATAGGCCACAAGGTTGTCGACCGCCTTGCGTTTGACGCGCTCCTGCGTCGCCGCCTCCAGCCGGCCGGGAATCGTCGCGACGATGGTCGAGGTGATCTCGTCTTGGATGGCGAATATATCCTGCAGGTCGCGGTCGTAGCGCTCGGCCCATAAATGCTGATCGGCGGAGGCGTCGATGAGCTGCACGGTGACCCGCACTCGGGCCCCCGCCTTGCGCACGCTGCCTTCGACGATGTACGCGACGCCGAACTCCTTGGCCACGTCGCGCACGTTGACCGCCTTGCCCTTGTAAACGAAGGCCGAATTGCGCGAGATGACCGTCAGCTCGCGAAAGCGCGACAGCTCGGTGATGATGTCCTCGGTGATGCCGTCGACAAAGAACTCCTGCTCGGGATCGCCGCTCATGTTGACGAACGGCAACACGGCGATCGATGGCTTAGCCGAGCCCGCCTCGATGGCCGCGGTCTTCGTCGGCTCCGGTTGAGCGCGGTCAAGCACGACGCGATAGACGCGGATCGGCCGGGCGAGGTTCTTGACGTTCTGTTCGCCCAGATCCTCGAAGGCGACATCGACCTTTTCGTGCACCTGGTCGCGCACCGAGTGCGAAACGCAAATGCCGCCGGGATCGGCGAGATGCTCGAGGCGGGCGGCGATGTTGACGCCGTCGCCGAAGATGTCGCCGTCCTCGAATATGATGTCGCCGAGATTGATGCCGACGCGAAATTCGATGCGGCGGTCGGCGGCGACGTCGAGATTGCGCCGTGCCATCCGGCGCTGCACCTCGACCGCGCATTGCACCGCCTCGACGACGCTGGGAAACTCGACCAGCATGCCGTCGCCGGTGGTCTTGATGATGCGCCCCTTGGTCTTGGCGATCGCCGGGTCGATCAGCTCCAGGCGATGGGTCTTGAGGCGGGCGAGCGTTCCCGCCTCGTCGATTTCCATCAGCCGGCTGTAGCCGACCATGTCGGCGGCGAGAATGGCGGCGAGGCGGCGGTCAGCGGCGCGTTGTTCCATCGGACTTTTCGTGACCAGTTCCGTTTAAGGAAAGAAACCATATGAGATCGATCGGGCAGACTATCACAGCCAAGGAAAAACCGTGATTCCGCCGCTCAGGCGGCGCGGCGCCGGTGGCGCCACAGGCGGCCGGCCCTGGGCGCGATAAAGCTCAATATGATGACGGCGAACAGCACGTCGACGATCGGCCGCGAGAAGAACAGCAGCCAGTTCTGGTCGAAGATGATCAAGGACTGCTTCAGCGTCTCCTCGACCAGCTTGCCCAGCACCAGGCCCATGATCAGCGGCGCTGGCGAGAAGCCGTGGCGGCGGAAGAGGTAGCCGACGACGCCGAATATCAACATGGTCCACACGTCGATCATCGACTGATTGGGTCCATAAGCGCCGATGACCGCTAGCACGAAGACGGTCGGCCAGAGATAGGCGTTGGGAATCAGGGTCACGCGGGCGAACAGCTTCGCGGCGCCAAGGCCCATGACCATGTAGAGCAGATTGGCCGCCAGCATCGAAGCGAACACGGCGTAGAGCAGGGTCGGCTGCTCGTTAAACAGGTGGGGGCCGGGCCGCACGCCCTGGATTATCATGCCGGCGAGGATGATGGCCGTCGTGGTGCTGCCGGGAATGCCCAGCGCCAGGGTCGGCACCATGGCGCCGCCGACCGCGGCGTTGTTCGCCGCCTCGGGCCCGGCGACGCCCTCGATGGCGCCGTGGCCGAACTCCTCCTTGTGCTTGGACCAACGCTTGGTCTCGTTGTAGCAGACCAGCGCGGCTGTGGTGGCGCCAAGCGCCGGCAGGATGCCGATGAACGTGCCGATGCCGCTCGACAGAACGATCGACTTGGCGCATTTCCGGAAGTCGGCGCGGCTCGGCAGCCGCGCGGCGACGATCGCCAGCCGCTCGCGGACGACGTTGAGCTGGCCGGCCTGGGTGAGCAGCTCGCTGATGGCAAACAGCCCGGTCAGCACGGGTATGAATCCGACGCCGTCCGATAGCGCGTAGACGCCGAACGAAAAGCGCTCCACCCCGGTGGTCAGGTCGAGGCCGACCGTGGCGATCAGCACGCCGAGCGCGCCGGAGATCAGGTTCTTGATCGGCGCGTCGGTGCCGACGGCGGCGATCATCGACAGCCCGAACAGGGCCAACGCGAAATACTCCGGCGGGCCGAAATTATAGGCGACCCGCGCCAACAGCGGCGCGGCGACGATGAGCACCACGACGCTGAAGATGCCGCCGATCGTGCTCGCCACCGTCGACATGCCGAGCGCGCGTCCGGCCTCGCCCTTGGCGGCCAGCGGGTAGCCGTCGAAGGCGGTCGCCGACGCCGAAGGATCGCCCGGCGAATTGATCAGAATTGCGGCGATCGAGCCGCCGTAATTGGCCGCGCAATAGATGGCGCCGAGAAACGAAATCGCCGCGACGGGATCCATGGTGACGGTGAGCGGCAGCAGCAGCGCTGTCGTCGTGCTGCCGCTGATGCCCGGAAGCGCGCCGACGACCACGCCCAGCACGGTGCCGGCGAAGATAAGCGCGACGATGTAAGGATCGCCCAATATCGCCATGCCGCCGAGAAATCCGTCCATCGCCGGCGGCCTACGACCACAGCGCGCCGAGGAGTCCGGCCGGAAACGGAATACCGAAACCGCGCGCGAACACCGCCCATACTACGACGACGGTAGCGCCGGCCGAGGCGACGAGAAGAATCAGGCGCCGCTCGCCCCATAGCCATCCAAGACCGATCATGAACAGGAAGCTCGCCGGCAACATGCCGACGAGCTCGTTGGCGATCATGAATCCGACGAGGACGAAGCCGGTATGGGTCACCATGGTCGGAACCGGTTCGCCGCCCTCGACCGGCTTCGCGCGTGCCTGCCAGCCGATCAGCCCGCACAACCCGAGAATGATCAGCAGCACGAGGCGTGGAAATGCCTCGGGTCCCATGCCCTGGGCGATCCCTTCGGGCACCGACTCGAAATCGTAGGTGGCGGCATAGGCGGCGACGCAAACGGCGCTGATCGCCAGCGCGGCGGCGATATCGGCGTGGACGCGCGGGCGGCGCGGCGCGGTCGCCACGCCGCCGCGAAGCGGCATTAGGGCCAAGCGCTCGCGCTCGCCTTACTTGAGCAGCCCAAGCGATTCGAGCGCCTCGCGCCCGTCGGCGTGGAATTGATCGATCTGCGCCTGCCACTCGGCGCGCCCGACGACGCTGGTCGGAGATTGACCGGAGGTATTGAGATACGAGTCGAAGATCTTGCCCTTCATCGCCTTGACCAAGCCGTCCTCGAGTATCTTGAGGCGATCCTCGGGCGTCCCCTTAAGGGCAATGAAGCCGCGCACGGTCGAATAATGCGCCTTGACGCCGAGCTCGTCGGAGGCCGGCGTGTCGGGCAGTGCGCTCACGCGTTTCGGCGCGAGCGTGATCAGCGTGCGCACTTCCCCCGCCTTGATCTGCGATTCCGCCTCGGAAAAGTTGAGCATTCCAGCATCGACATTGCCGCCGACCAAATTGATGACGATGTCGCCGCCGCCGCGGAACGGCACGATCGTCGGCTTCTGCAGTCCGAACTGCTTGGCGAAGCCGAGCGTGGCGATATGGTCCACACCGCCGATCTGCGTCGCGCCGATCTTCATGCTCTGCGTCTTGGCCGCGGCGAGGAACTCTTGCGCGGTCTTATAGGGGCTCTTGGCGCTGACCATGACGATCTGCGGATCGTCGGTGGCGCGCGCGATGGCGACAAAGTCCGAGTATGGCACCGGCGCCGTCTTGCTGCGGATGACGGTGAGAATGTGCGTTTGGGTAATGAGCAGGATGGTGTGCCCGTCGCGCGGCCGGCTCGCCGCGTAGGCGAGCGCCGCCGCGCCGCTGCCGCCCGTGCGGTTGGCGACGACGAACTCGACGCCAAGCTTGCCGGGCGCCTCGACCATCATCATGCGCGCGGTGATGTCCGTGCCGCCGCCGACGCCGGCGTGGGTGACGACCTCGATCGGCTTCGAGGGAAACTTCTCCTGCCCAAACGCGGGCCAGCCCGCCCCGGCTACTCCGGCAAGCGCCGTCGCGCCGCCGACGAAACCGCGCCTCGACACCAGTAAACGCTGCTTGCTCCCGCGGATGATCGTCATTGCATCCTCCCTCGCTTTTTGCGGCACGGACGCGCCGCGGTTTGTCGTTCAAATGGCCGATTGCTCCAGCTCGCCGACCGCCGCCAGAAACCGCCGCTTGCCGGCGAGCACATGCGCCTCGCCCCGCTTGCGCGCCTCGCCGGCGCGTCCGGCGACGATCGCGGCGAGGATGCGGCGATGCTCGGCGTTCGATTTCGCCATGTTGACGTTGGAGGACAGTGCACGGCGGCGGAACAGATGCGCCTCCTTGACCAGGCTGGCGTAGATGGCGGCGAGCCGCGGGCTGTCGGCGAAGCCGATCAGCGTCTCGTGGAATTCAAGATTGAGCGGATAATACGCCGGCGCGTCGGCCTTGCGCTGCGCGTCGTCCATCCGCTTGACCAGGCGGGCGAGGACTTTGAGCCGTTCGGGATCGCGCGTCTCGGCGAGGCGCCGGCAGGCCAGCCCGAACATCAGCGCGCGAAGCTCGTAGATCTCGCTCGCCTCGGCGAGACCGATCTCGCGCACGAAAGCGCCGCGATTGACCACCAGTTTGACCAGGCCCGCCTTTTCGAGTCCGCGCGTCGCTTCGCGGATCGGCCCGCGGCTGACGCCAAGCCGTGTGGCGAGCGCGTTTTCGTTGAGCCTTTCGCCGGCCTTGAGATCGCCGCCGAGGATGAGACGCTCGATTTCTTGCTGGACCAGCGTCGCCAGCGAGTGGCTGCGACGCATCTCGAGCGCGGCCGCGGCGTCCTTCGAGATCAGCATAGAAACAGGTTGACGCAGCCCTGTACATTGTCAACAGTTTTCACCTTGCTGCGGCATCGAACGGAGCCGTCATTGGGCCACCAGCCCGCATCGTCCGCCTTGGCGCGCTTCACGGTGATCGACCTGACGCGCGTGCGCGCCGGCCCGACGGCGGTGCGCCAGCTCGCCGATTGGGGCGCGCGGGTGATCAAGATCGAGATGCCCGAAGGGCTCGAGCCCGGTGACGCGCCGGGCGGACCGCGCCACGGTTCCGATTTCCAGAACCTGCACCGCAACAAGCGCAGCCTGACGCTCAATCTCAAGGCGCCAGAGGGCGTTGCGGTCTTGAAGCGAATGGTGGCGAAGGCGGACGTCGTGGTCGAGAATTACCGCCCCGACGTCAAGCATCGACTCGGCGTCGACTACGAATCGCTTTCCGCCGTCAATCCGCGCATCGTCTACGCCAGTATTTCGGGCTTCGGGCAGGACGGCCCCTATCGCGATCGCCCCGGGTTCGACCAGATCGCCCAGGGCATGGGCGGCTTGATGTCGATCACCGGGCTGCCGGGCCAGGGTCCGGTGCGGGTGGGCATTCCCATCGCCGATCTCTGCGCCGGGCTTCTGTGCGCGCACGGCATTCTCGTGGCGCTGCTCGAACGCGAGGCGTCGGGCAAGGGCCAGTGGCTGCACACCTCGCTGCTACAGGCGCAGATTTTCATGCTCGACTTCCAGGCTGCGCGCTGGCTGGTCGAGCGCGAGGTGCCCAAACAGGCCGGCAACAACCACCCGACCAGCATTCCGACCGGCGTCTTCGCCACCAAGGACGGCTATATCAATATCGCGGTGACCGGCCAGAAGATCTGGGAGCGATTCTGCCGCGCGATCGGCGCCGAAGAGCTCCTCACGCGGCCCGAGTACGCGCGCGCCGGCGATCGCTCGAAGCATCGCGACGCGCTCAACCGCGAAATCGGCGAGCGGCTCAAGGATGGCGCTTCGGCGGAATGGATCGATGCGTTCAACGCGGCGGGGGTACCGTGCGGGCCGATCTATTCGATCGACCAGGTGTTCGCCGATCCGCAGGTCAAGACGCTGCCGACCACCGGGGCGGTGCATTCGAAAAAGCTGGGCGACATCGAGCTGGTGGCGCAGGCGGTGACGTTGACGCGCACGCCGAGTACGATCGTCGCGCCGCCGCCCGAATGCGGTGAGCACAGCGACGAAGTGCTCGCCGAGTTCGGTTACAGCGCCGACGAGATCGCCGATTTGCGGGCGCGTCAGATCGTTTGATCGCGCGGCCGAGGAAGGAGCTCCATGGCGACCGACAAGATGATCCAGCGCAAGGACGCCGGCGTCGGCTGGCTGATCTTCAACAACCCGGCCAAGCTCAACGCCGTGTCGTTCGAGATGTGGCAGGCGACGCACGAAATCCTCGACGATTTCGCGCGCGACGCCGCGGTGCGCGTCGTCGTCGTGCGCGGGGCGGGCGGCAAGGCGTTCGTCTCGGGCGCCGACATCTCCAAGTTCGAGGACGAGCGCGCCGAAGCCGAGGCGGTCGAGCGCTACAACGCCAACAGCGAAAAAGCGTACGTGGCGCTGCTCAACCACGCCAAGCCGACCATCGCCATGATCGAGGGATATTGCATCGGCGGCGGCGCCGGGCTCGCCGTGTGCTGCGATCTGCGCATCGCCGCCGAGGACGCGCGGTTCGCCATTCCCGCCGCCAAGTTGGGTCTCGGCTATGGCTTGAGCCGGCTGCGCCGGCTGATCGACCTCGTCGGACCGTCCTTCGCCAAGGAGATCTTCTTCACCGCCCGCCAGTTCACCGCCGCCGAGGCGCTGGCGATGGGCCTGGTCAACCGCGTCATCCCGGTGGCCGAGCTCGAGGCCTATGTCGGCGACTACGCCAAACGCATCGCCGAGAACGCGCCGCTGACCGTGAACGCGGTCAAGCGAATCGTCGCCGAAGCGATGAAGGACCCCGATGAGCGCGATCACGCGCTGTGCGAGCGCCTAGTCGCCGAGTGCTTCGCCAGCAAGGACTACGTCGAGGGCCGCCGCGCCTTCATGGAGAAGCGCAAGCCCGTCTTCACCGGGCGGTAGGGAATGATCCGTTCCAGCGCCGTCATATCGTGCGCCCTCATGGTTCGACAGGCTCACCATGAGGGCTCGTCATATGTTCCTCACCCTGAGCTTGTCGAAGGGTGAGGGGCACGAGAGACGATTTCATATTCGCGAACCTTGCCCCAGGCGCCGCGGTCATTCGCGCAGCGCCTTGAGGCCGGCGCTCAGCGCGTCTTGCAGCAGCAGCACGTCGACGCCATAGGCGATCATGCGGAAGCCCTTGTCGCGATAGGTCTTGGCCCATTTTTCGTCGGCGGCCATGAAGCCCGCCGTCTTGGCGTTGCGGCGGCAGGCGGCGACGATGTCGTCGACCGCCTGCAGATAGCGCGGATGATCGAACTGGCCGGGAATGCCCATGAAATTGGTCAGGTCGAAATGACCCAGCCAACAGACGTCGACTCCCGGCACCGCGGCGATGGCGTCGACCTTGGCGTGGCCTTTGGCGGTCTCGATCAGGCAAATGACCAGCGTGCGCTCGTGTGCGCGAGCGATCTTCTCGCTCACCGGCCCGGCGATGTAGTCGTCGTGCGGCGCGACGCCGAAGGCGGCACCCCGCACTCCGTCCG
>DATFES010000490.1:0-2791 GCA_035250945.1 Alphaproteobacteria bacterium
GGCCGCTCCGGGCCGACACCCGCCCCGAGCACGGCCTGCGTCAGCGACCGCGCCCGGCTAGGGTCTGATCCGCAAAGGTTGAATCGCCGGTTTCACCCGTCACCCTGAGCTTCCTCATCATCCCGAGCTTGTCGAGGGGACGAAGGGTGAAGGCGCCGGCGGCGATTCCATGCAAGCGAAACACGGTCCATCGCCCCCATGACGATGGCAAAGAATTGGCGAATTTCGCATGATGGCCGGCGCCAATGACGTGTCAGACGGTTGGCGCTTGGCGAAAACCGGTGGAGCCATCGTCGGCTGCCGGCTCGCGACTGACTTGCTCGACCCGAGCGGCGGGCGGGCCACGGCGGCATGCCTCGATCATCGAATCGATTGCGGCTTGCGCGCCGATTAGCAGCGCTTCGACGGTCCCGTCGCGGCAGTTGCGCACCCAGCCTCGCAGTCCGCGCGCTTGCGCCTGATCGATCGCCCAGCCGCGGTACCACACGCCTTGGACGCGGCCGGCGATGCGTACCCGCACCGCGACGATGTCGTCCCCGGTCATCGCCAGGCGGCGGCGAACAACGTCTTGAAGACGACGCGCACCGCCCCTTGCGCCGTCGCCTCGAGCGTTCGGTCGTCGAATGTTTCCCCTGATTCCTCGCCCATCGCGACATGGGCAAGGCGATTCCGCCGCTCGCGCAGCCAATCGATGTCGGGGGTTTCGGCGACGACGCGCTTGGCACGCTCAAGCGCGCGAATTTCGGCTTCGACGATCGTCCAAGCAAGAATTACGACGGCCGCCCAGGCGCCGGCGCAGAACACCGCCTCGAGTTCGTGCAACAATGTCGTGGCGCGCGGGCCCAGATCGAGCTGGTGCGGGCCGGCGTTGGCGTCATGGGCGCGCCAAAACCAGGCGCCGCGCGCATTCCATGCCTTGGCGTCGGGGGGTTGAAGCGCACGCATGCGCGAGGCGTCGGCAGGCATCCGACTTGCGACCTTTGGTCCGTTGAGCGACCGCGCGTGGAGCGAAGTCCGATCTAACCAAATTCGATGATCTTTTGGTCGACGGCAAGGCTGTCGCCGGGACTGGCGTGCACCTTGGTGACGACGCCATCGCGCTCGGCGCGCAGAATGTTCTCCATCTTCATCGCCTCGACCACGGCGAGCTCCTCGCCCGCCTTGATCTCCTGCCCCTCTTTGACGGTGACCGTCTTGAGCAGGCCGGGCATCGGCGAAAGCAGGAAGCGCGACAGATCGGGCGCGCGTTTGATCGGCATTTTGGCGGCGAGCGTCGCGGCGCGCGCCGAAAGCACGACCGCGTGCACGACGCACCCGCCGTGAAACAGCGTCCAGCCGAGCCCGGCGCGGTCGATCTGGATGGCCACACGCTCGCCGTCCACCTCGCCTTGGAACAACGGCCGGCCCGGCCGCCAGTCGCCGCGCACGGCGATGACGCCGCCCGAGGCCCCGTTGCCGCCCACGGCGACGTCATAGCCGCCAGCGACCGCCGTAACTTGCGCCGTCTCCTCGCCGCCATCAATCCCGACGACATAGCGGCGCGGAACCTTGGCCTCGTGCCCTTTGAGCTGACCCGAGATGGTCGCATCGATCTCGGCGACGCGCCGCTGGACGTAGGCGGCGACTCCGATCAGGCGACGCCTGACCATTGGCGTGGCCTGCGCGCCATGAAAACCGCGCGGAAACTCCTCGGCGATGAATGCGGTCGATAGCCTGCCGGCGCGAAACCGCTCGTGCGACGTGATCGCGGCAAGAAATGCGATATTGTGATTAACGCCGCGTACATAGTAGGCGTCGAGCGCGGCGCCCATCCGCGCGATCGCCTCGGCCCGTGTTTTTCCGGTGGCGATAAGCTTGGCGATCATCGGATCGTAGTACATGCTGATCTCGCCGCCTTCGTCGACGCCGGTATCGACACGAATTCCGGGTAGATCGACTGGCGGCTGGTAGTGGATCAACCGGCCGATCGACGGGAGGAAATTGCGCAGCGGGTCCTCCGCGTAAACTCGCGCCTCGATCGCCCAGCCTGCGAGTTTGACGTCCTTCTGCGCGATCTTGAGCCGCTCGCCCGCGGCGATGCGGATCATTAGCTCGACAAGATCAAACCCGGTCACGCATTCGGTCACCGGATGTTCGACCTGAAGGCGCGTGTTCATCTCGAGGAAGTAGAAATTCTTGCTGCGGTCGACGATGAACTCGACCGTACCGGCGGAGCGGTAATTGACCGCGCGAGCGAGCGCCGTCGCCTGGGCGCCCATGCGCGCCCGCGTCTTGGCGTCGACGACCGGGCTCGGCGACTCCTCGATCACCTTTTGATGGCGACGTTGAATCGAGCATTCGCGTTCGCCGAGATGGAGCACATTGCCGTGAGCATCGCCGAAGACCTGAATTTCGATGTGGCGCGGCTCCTCGATGAATTTTTCGATGAACACGCGATCGTCGCCGAAACTCGACTTGGCTTCGTTGGTCGCCGAGCGAAATCCGTCGCGTGCCTCCTGGTCATTGAAGGCGATGCGCATCCCCTTGCCGCCGCCGCCCGCCGACGCCTTGAGCATTACGGGATAACCCACCTTGCGGGCTACCCTGACGGCCTCTTCGGCGTCGACGAGCGGCGCCAGATGGCCCGGAATCGTGTTGACGCCCGCTTTCTGCGCCAATTTTTTCGATTCGATCTTGTCGCCCATCGCGGCCACGGCATCGATGTTCGGTCCGATGAACACGATGCCCGCCTCGGCCAGCGCTTCGGCGAACGCCGCATTTTCGGACAAGAAGCCGTATCCCGGATGCACCG
>DATFES010000499.1:0-2764 GCA_035250945.1 Alphaproteobacteria bacterium
ACCGAGCAATCGAGACGCGGTTGCGCGGTCTCGACCGAAATCTGCTTGGCGCGCGACGCCTCGAGTTCGGCGAGAAACGAATAACCGGACGGCTTCTCGCGGATGAAGGCCGCATACCCGAAGCAGATATGCACGACGGTCGTTCCCTCCACGCCGTCGAGCGCACGATTGAGCGCCTGCAGGCCGTATCGTCGGGCTTTCTCCGGCCGCGATTGCATATAAGGCTCGTCGATCTGGACGATATCGGCGCCGGCGGCGAAAAGGTCCTTGATCTCCTCGTTGACGGCCGCGGCGTAGTCCATCGCCATGGCGACCTCGTCCTTGTAATGGTCGTCGTAGGATTGCTGCGCCATCGTGAACGGCCCCGGCACGGTCATCTTGATCGGGCGATCGGTATTGGCGCGCAGGAACGCGGCGTCGCGCACCTCGACCGGACGCGTACGCCGGATCGGCCCGACGATGCGCGGCACGAGCTGGACGCGCCCCGGCGTGCGGCCTGGCGCTTGACCCGGATTGTCGATGTCGACGCCGGCGAGCGCGGTCGCGAAGCGATTCGAGTAGCTTTCTCGCCGCATCTCGCCGTCGGTGATGATGTCGAGGCCGGCCCGTTCCTGTTCGCGAATGGCGAGGATCGTCGCGTCGTCCTGCGCCTGCTCCAGCCATTCCGCGCCAACCCGCCACAATTCCCGCGCGCGCACCCGCGGCGGAATCATCTCAGCGAGCCGCTTGCGGTCGATGAGCCAGTCGGGCTGCGGATAGCTGCCCACCAGCGTCGTCGGCAGAAGAGTATCCATGCCCGCCTCCCGTTCCCGCCCTGCGCCCGGTCATAATCCTCGGCGACGGGCTGTCTTGCCAGCCCATATCGCCTGGTCCAAGGTGAGCGCGGCCGATCGCGCAATACGCCGCACCTGGAGAGTCGAGCATGCTTACGCCGCACACGCCGCCCACCATCGCGCCGCCGGCGGCGCTTTACGTGCACGGAATGGAGGCGCCCGCCAGCGCCCGCTGGCTGTTCGTCTCGGGCCAGATCGGTGTGCACCCAGACGGCCGGATCGGACGCGATGCGCGCGAACAGGCGGAGATCGTCTGGGCCAACATCGTCGCCATCCTGGCGAGCGCCGGAATGGGCGTGCGCGACATCGTCAAGCTCACGAGCTACGTCGTCGGACGCGAGCACCTTGCGCCGCTGCGCGAGGTCCGCGAGCGGGTCCTTGCCGGACACAAACCGGCCTCGACGCTGCTCATCGTCGCCGGCCTGGCCCAGCCGCAATGGCTGGTCGAGGTCGAAGTCTACGCCGCGAGGGCATGACCGCGATGCCGCCTTCCAAGCTGCCGCGCCGCCTTTGGCAAGAGATGACGACCGAAGAATTCGGCGCGCTCCCCGAAGCGGTCATCGCCGTCCTGCCGGTGGCGGCGGTCGAGCAGCATGGGCCGCATTTGCCGCTGTCGGTCGACGCCACGATCGTCGATGGCATCGTCGCCCGCGCCCTCGAGCTTCTCCCCGATCGCCTGCCGGTAATGGTGTTGCCGACGCAGGCCATCGGAAAAAGCGACGAGCATGTCGATTTCCCCGGCACGCTGACGCTCGGCGCCGAGACCCTGGCCCGGCTGTGGACCGAGATCGGCGAATCGGTCGCGCGCGCCGGCGTGCGCAAGCTGGTGTTTTTCAATTCGCACGGCGGCCAACCGCAAGTGATGGAGATCGTCGCCCGCGAGCTGCGCGTGCGCCGCAAGATGCTGGCGGTGGCTTCGAGTTGGTATGCCTTTGGCCTGCCTGATGGTCTGTTCCCGCCCGAGGAGGTCCGTCACGGCATTCACGGCGGCGCGATCGAGACCTCGATGATGCTCCATTTGCGACCCGACCTGGTCCGTCGCGACAAGCTGCAGAATTTCGCGTCGCTCGGCGCGCGAATGGCGGGCGATTATCGCCTACTCGGGCCGACCGGCGTGGCCAAGCTCGCCTGGCAGACCCAGGATCTCAATCCGGCCGGAGCCTGCGGCGACGCCGCGAGCGCCGACGCCGCGCGCGGGGCTAAAGTGATCGACTTCGCGGCGCGCAAGCTGGTCGAACTGCTCGAAGAAGTCGACCGATTCCCGCTGTCGTACCTCGGGGATCGGCCATAGACGAAGCCCCGGTGTCGTCTCGGTGCAGGGAGTCGGCTGCCATGCGGGCGTCATGGCACGTCGCTTGCACCCCAACCACGTGCGCTAGTGTCTTGCCATGGCGGACCCGCTAGAATTCGCCCGGGCGCGGCATTGCGCCTGCGAGCTTCGAACAGGGAGAGCGAACATGAACGTCTTGCGTCGCAACGTCGGCGCCGTCTTGGGAGCGGCGTTTGCCGGGGCGTTGGCGTCACCCGCGGCCTGGGCCGTCGACAAGGTGACTTTCGCCACCAACTGGAAGGCGGAGGCCGAGCACGGCGGTTTTTATCAGGCGATCGCCGACGGCACTTACGCCAGGTATGGCCTCGACGTGACGATCCGGCCGGGCGGGCCGCAGAGCAACGAGCGTGCCTTGCTGCCGGCCGGCCGCATCGAGTTCCTGATGGGCGGCAACATGAACCAAGCCTTCAGCGCCGTGAAGGAGGGTATCCCCACCAAGGTGGTGGCGGCGGTGATGCAAAAGGACCCGCAGTGTTTCATGACCCATCCCGGCCAGGGGTTGGACACGTTCGAGTCGCTGAAGAAGACGACGCTGCTGGTCGGCAAGGGCGGGTTCAACAGCTTCTATCAGTGGATGATGGCCGAGCACGGCTTCACCGAA
>DATFES010000508.1:0-3294 GCA_035250945.1 Alphaproteobacteria bacterium
TCGGCGATGGTTTCGGCGATTCGCCGCAGCGAAGCCCCCTTAACCGCCGAAGCCAACATCGGCATCAGCAATTCGAGCATGGCGACATGCGTGTCGTCGAACCCCTCCGCCCGGTCGGTCGCCCAGGACGAATAGATCGAATCGAGCCCGCCGATCGCGGCATGTTCGCCGAAGCGCGTCAGCATCGCGACGTAATCGGTCATGCCGCGCGCGGCGACTTCTTCGAGGATCGGGAAATCCAGTTCCGCGTCCGGACCGGTCAGGCGGCGGCGCAACAGACCGCTATTCTTCTCGGCGAGCGCGTGAAACGGGCTACGCGTCCAGCGCGTATCCTCTTCGGCGCTTGCCGACCTCCCGTATTCGGCTTGGCGCACGCTCGACGCCGAGGCGTTCCACTCGAAGACGCGCCCCTCCAACACCGGATGCAGCGTATCGGCGCCCAATACCGCGCGCGCCAACGGCACGCCGTCCTTGACCAGCAGGCCGCAGAATGTGTCGAGCAGCTTGTCCTCGCGCGCGCCGGCGAGCGCCGCGTCGGCGATTTTGCGCGAGATCCGAAGCGCCGGGTTTTCGATATCCATCGACCGAACCGCCGAATCCTCACCGGGGGGAATCTGCTAGCATATCGACATCGCGTCCCTGCCGCGAGGCCAGCCGCGCGGCGGGCTGGTCGGCCGGCCGCTTTCGGCCAATAGTATGTTCGCGCGGCAGTGCAGGCCGTCTGGCGTGGAGCGTTCGATGCGGGTGAACGGCGAGGTTCGCACCTACGGGATGAACGAGCGTTCCGATACGCTCGACTTCTTCATCCGCGACGAGACCGGGCGCCCTTCGATCGCCCAGCCGCATCGCCATGAATATTTCCAGATCCAAATCCACCTTGCCGGCAAAACCGAGCAGCATATCGGCGGCACGGTGCGGCCCTTCGACCGCGGGTATCTCAGCTTCGTGTTGCCCTACCGCGTGCATTTCGTTCCGCATCCGGAAGGATCCCGGCATGTCGTCATCAATTTCACGCAAGGCTTCCTGCGCCCCGACCTGGCGGTGGATCCGCTCGATCTCGAGGACGTGCCGCTCAGCGCCGCGCCTGAGCTGGCGCCGTTCATATTCCAAGAGCACATCGATTTCGTCTTCGCCGACGCCGAATTCGCCGCCATCGAGGAATTGATCGGGCGCATGACCGTCGAGCATCGGGCGCGCAAGTTCGGCTCGCTCAATCTTTTGCGCGGCTACCTCTTGCAATTGATCGGATTGGTGTGCCGGAGATACGAGACCGAGTTGCTGCGGCTCGCCAGCCTGCAAGCCAACCGCACCAGCCGCAGCGAGGCGTTGCAGCGGGTCATCCGCTACGTGCGCGAGAACATGACCGCGGAAATCGCCCTGCTCGACGCCGCGGCGGCGGCCTCGCTATCGCCCAACTATCTCGCCCATCTCCTGAAGAAGGAAACCGGCAAGACGTTCACCGAACTGGTGACGGAGCGGCGCATGGAGCGGGCGCGCGAATTGCTCGCCAACACCAAGCTCCGCATCGGCGAAATCGCCTTCGCCACCGGCTTCAAGGACGAGGCATATTTTTCGCGCCGCTTCCGCCAATGGTGCGGCCAGAGCCCGCGGCACTTCCGCGACACCGTGCGCGCCCGGCCGTGAGCCGCCCCAAGGATTCGCGTCTTTGATATCGTGACGATATATCAATAAGTTAAATAAACTCAGTACGGCGTTAAGATTGTCCAAGAGAATCGTAACCCCGTCTATTTCGCAGGCGCTCCGGCTCTTATATCCTGTGCCCCGTCCGACAGGCGAAGCCGGCGCCGCTGAGGCCGCCCGGACTGCCGGGGCCAATGCCTCGACCCATCGGGGCGCCAACAACCGATTGCAGGAGAGGAGACGAACATGCAGGCGATCCGCAAGACGCGCGCGTTGACGATGGCCGCGGTCCTCGCCGCCGCAGCGACGCTTGTCGCCGCGCCGGCGACCGCGCAGCCGGTGCAAGTGGCGCTCGGCGACACGATTTCGGTCGAAACGGTGTCGATCGTCATCGCGCTCGAGCGCGCCAAGGAGCGCGGCTTCGACTACAAGCTCACCTCGTTCGCCAAGGAGGATCTGGCGATTCAGGCCGTCATCAACGGCCAGGCCGACGTCGGCGCGGCGACGCCGTATTCCGTCATGCAAAAAACCAAGGCGCCGATCCGCGGCCTGGTCCAGCTCACCCGATTGATTTTCTTCCCCGTCGCCGACAAATCCATCAAGTCGTGGAAGGACCTCGACGGCCAACCGTTCACGTTCCATGCCCGCGGCAGCGGCACCGAGGCGATCGGCAACATCCTCGCCAAGCGCGAAGGCATCACTTTCGGGCAGCGCAATTACATCGCCGGCTCGGAGAATCGCATCATCGCCATGATCAACGGGCAGATCAAGGCGACCATCATCGATCTCGCCAACAAGAACAAGCTGATGGAGCGCGCCGGCGACCGCTTCCACGTGCTTCCCGGCGCCACCAATCCGGCGAGCGACGAAATTCTTTTCGCGCGCGTCGACTGGATGCAGAAAAACCCGCAGAAGGTCGACATCCTGGTCGAGGAATTCGCCAAGCTATGGGCCGAGATGGCCAAGAACCCGGGCATCATCGAACAGGAGCGCGCCAAGCGCGGCCTGCTGAAGGACCAGCCCAAGGAAGTGCTCGACGGCGTGACCAAGTTCTACAGCCAAGGCGTCGAGGCGGGGCTGTTCAACGCCAAGGGCGGCGGCGTCGACGCGGTCAAGTCGGATTTCGAGTTCTATGTCGAAGCGGGGCAGATGCAAGGCCCGGCCGACAGCCTCAAGGTCGAGGATTTCTGGGATCTTCGCCCGCTCGACAAGGCGCAGAAAAAGCTCGGCAGCTAAGGCGAGCCTAGGAGCATGGGGGCGGAGACGGCGGCCGGGATGTCGCCGTCTCCGCCCGATCCCTAGAGGAACGTGGAACGCTTGTCTTCGCTATACGCAAGTCCGCGCACGCTGCGGCTGTTCTCGGTCGTCGCTGTCCTCGCCGCCTGGGAATACGCCGGGCGGGCTGGCGTCAGCGCCGCGTTTCCCACCTTCACCGAGACCGCGATGGCGTGGCTGACGATGGTGGGCGACGGATCGTTGCCGGCGGCGTTGACGATCACGCTCGTGCCGCTGGCCATCGTCATTCTGATTTCTGCGGCGATCGGCGTCGCTTCGGGGCTCGCCATGGGGCTCAGCCGGCGGGCCGAGTGGCTTGGCTTGCCGCTGTTCATCGTCCTGCAGGCAGCACCGCTCGCGGCGATCATCCCGCTTCTC
>DATFES010000515.1:0-2718 GCA_035250945.1 Alphaproteobacteria bacterium
CTGTTGCCGCGGATCTCGCCGAACGTCAGCGTATGGCCGCTCGAGCCCTTCGCCAACCCGCTCGCCGACTATCTCGGCTCGCTGGCGAACTTCGCCGATCTACCCGACGACGTGCTGGTGTTGCCGGCGCACGGTTTGCCGTACCGCGGCGTTCACGACCGCATCGTCGAGCTTAAGGCGCATCACGCCCAGCGCCTCGACCGCCTTGCCGAAGCGTTGGCCAAGCCCCACTCGGCGGCCGAATGCTTCCGATATCTTTTTCGGCGCGAGATCCACCCGGGAAATCTCAGCCTGGCGATCGGCGAGTCGCTGGCGCACCTGCACCTGCTCGAGGCCGAGGGCCGCGCGCGGCGTGAGCTGGACGGCGACGGCGTCTGGCGCTTCATGCGCGCCTGACGCCGTCGCGCGATCGGCTGTCAGTTCGGGAGCTGGCGCTCCTCCATGCGACGGCGCTGCTCGTGGCGCTCGCGCCGCTCTTGCATTCGTTGCTCCATCCGCGCGCGCTGCTCGGGCGGCATCTGAGCCAGGCGCTCCTCGAAGCGCTGGCGCATCTCGGCCCGCTGCTCGGGCGTCATGCTCTCCCAGTGCGCGCGCATGCGGGCGCGGTGCGCGGCGCGCGCCTGGTCGCGCTCCTCTTGTGTCATGCTTTCCCATCGCGCCTTCATCTTGGCGCGATGATCGACGCGCGCTTTTTCGCGTTCCTCTGGCGTCATGCTTTGCCAGCGTTCGCGCAGCTTCTGCCGCTCCTCGGGCGATAGCTCGTGCATGCCGAAGCGCCCGCCATGCGCGGCCGGCGGACCCGATTGCGCCAACGCAGCGCCGGCGGAAAACACGAAAATGGCGGCCGCCAGCGTGGCATAGATCGGTTTCATGGGCGTGGTAATCCTTTCGTGGACGTGGAAGCGCCGCCAGTGCGGCGCCGCGATGCTCGTTTCGATCCATTCCACGATGGCGCCGCAAGAATCCTGCGGCGGCAGCCAACTCACCGGCGCAGCTTGAAAAACTCGCGTAGCAAGGCGCCGGCCCGCGCCGCGCCGATCCCGCCATAGACTTCGGGGCGGTGATGGCAGGTCGGTTGGCCGAAGAAGCGTGGGCCGTGGACCACCGCGCCGCCTTTGGGGTCCTCGGCGCCGAAATAGACGCGGCGCAGCCGCGCCAGCGAGATCGCCGCCGCGCACATGGCGCATGGCTCCAGGGTCACGTAAAGGTCGCAATCCTCGAGGCGTTTTTCGCCGCGCCGCTTCGATGCCTCGCGGATGACGACCATCTCGGCGTGCGCGCTGGGATCGGCGGTCGCCTCGACCCGATTATGCCCGGCAGCCAACACTTCGCCGGTGGCGCCGTCGACCAGGACGGCGCCCACCGGGACCTCGCCCGAAGCCGCCGCCTTTTCGGCCTCAGCAAGGGCCAGATCCATGGGCGATGTCGCACGGCGTTCCATACCGCGAGCAATGGCCCGCGCGCCCTCGGAGTGTCAAGCCGCGCGCGCGCCGAGCGGCGACGATGACGCACGCCCCGTCGTCTCGCGCCAGCGGATAAGCGCGATGAGATGGGTGATGATGAAAAACGGGACGCCGAACGCCGGAATCAGCGCCAAGGGGAACTCGGTGACGAGCACGGTCGTGACGTCCGCGGCGAGAAAGCCGACCGGCGCATCGCTGTGGGCGACACCCAAGGCGAGTGCGGCGGCAAAATCGACCAGGCCGAGCGCGTTCCATGCGACGAACGCTGTGCTCGTTCGCGGCCCCGGCGACGCGAGGGATCGGGCGACTAGCGGCGCGCTGAGCGCGATCGCCAGATCGCCCAGGCCGGCCGGCAGGGCGAATCCGGCCGGCAAATGACCCAGCAGGTAGAGCAAAACGAATACCAGGCCCACCACGCGCAGCATGTGGAGACGCACGAGAAATGCGAGATCGAGCGAGGCGACGAAGTGGCGAAATCGCGCCGACCCGCGGTAACCGGCGGCAAAGACAACGATTGGCGCGGCGACGAGGCCGAGCAGCAGCGGCGGCGCCAAGGCTCCGGCGATGGCGAACCGCACGGCCCCAGACAGAACCGCCAGCAAGACGACAAGGAACCATGCGATGGTCGCGGCGGCGATCACCCGGCGCAATGCGCCGAGCCGTTCATGGGTGGTCATGACTGTCCTCCGTTCGTAACGCTTGCTCGGAACAGAAAGATGTATATACATTATTTTCGTGAAAAAATTATCGCTGCCCGCCGAGCGCGGTCAGCACCGCGAGGCGCTCCGACAGATCCGGGAGACGCTCGGCGCCGACATGCTCGACGATCCGCGCCTGGGCGTGCCGCCAGAGCGGGATTGCCCGCGCGAGCGCCGTGGCGCCGCCCTCGCCGAGCGTGACGATCCGCGTGCGGCGATCCTCGCCGGGATCGACGCGGACCAGCTTGTCGCGCGCTAACGGCGCCAAATTGCGCAACAACGTCGTCGGGTCCATCGCCAGTACGCCGGCGAGCCGGGTGATCGTTGGCGCCTCCATAAGTGCCACGGCGACAAGAAGATTGAACTGCGCCGCGCCGAGCCCGCTCGGCCGCAGCGCCTCGTCGTAGATCTGCGTTACGACGCGCGCCGCCTTGCGCAAGCCGAAGCAGGCGCATGTCGCGGCGATTTCGTCGAGATCGGCGTGCGCCAGCCGGAGAATCCGTTTCCGCATGTTATATGTATATGCATGTTTCTCGCCGAAGGTCAAGATGCGCCCC
>DATFES010000516.1:0-8602 GCA_035250945.1 Alphaproteobacteria bacterium
CCCGACTCTTATATGGCAGCCGTCATCGAACGTTCCGGATGGGGCGCTTAGCTCAGCGGGAGAGCACCGCTTTCACACGGCGGGGGTCGCTGGTTCAATCCCAGCAGCGCCCACCACTCCCGAGGCCGGCTTTCCAATTCATCATCGATCCGCGCCTCCGCCAAGCAGACCGACCTTCCGCCGCCGCGCCGCAATGGCAAACAGCGCGAGCCCCATCGCGAGGACGCCAAGCGTCCCCGGTTCGGACACTGGAATCGTGCCGTCCTCGCCGATGCGATAGGTGAAGCTGTCGATGAAAACGAAGTCGCCATTGACGGCGCTATTCTTCTGATCGACCAGGGTAAAAAACGCGATTTCCGCCGCAGCAACGCCGAAGAAGTCGCCCGCGTTGCTGCTGAACACCGCCGGAATCAGAGTCGCCTCGAGCAAGTTGTTCGCGGCATCGAACGCGCTCAACAACCATTGGTTATCGGCTGCGCCCCAATTGAAGGCGAAAGCGTCCACGGGCGTCGCGAAATTGACCTGAAGTTGCGCCGGGACCAGATCGGATCCGTTGAACAACGATTGACCGCCCGTGGTATTGAAGCTTCCGTTGAAATCGGCGCCGATGGTGAACGGCGCATCCACGCCAATAAAGGTGACGTTTCCGATCGTCAGCGAGCTGTAGTTCCCGGGAGTCGTGGCGTCGAAAGTGATTGTCGTTCCGCCGCTCAGCGCGGGATCCAAGATCGGATCGCCGACGCCCGAAAGCAGCACAGCATCCGCCGGCGTCGCTGCGGCGAGAACGCCGAGCGCGATCATCGCGGGAATCATCCGTGGCAGCATCGTTCCGATCCAACCGATTATTATCGTTCGTGATTAACTATAATCACGCAATATTTACGCCACTTTCGAAGAAGCAGCAATCTCAACAGGTTGCTTAGGCCGTTGTGGGGCAGGTTGTAAACAAAATCGACAACCGAGCGGCCTCCACCGCCCGCATAACAATGGCGATAATTTGCTGTTCACGCCAATTTATATAGATTTCTCAATACTTTATACAACAAGGCGTGCACGTGGCTTGCTCCCTGACGGGTTACCGAGGCCAACCTGAGCGTCTTTACAGGTTCTTCCGGATCGTGTTGCAAAGTTGGGCCGTCCGGATGGGCGACGATCGACAGCGTACCGCCTCCGGGTTCGGACAGCGGCCTCGGCCGGCGTCGCAAATCGGCTGGGCCGCCGTATGGAAGCGACTTAGAACCTGAAAGGGGCCCGCTGTGTCATCTGACGGCCGCGAAATCGAACCACCGCGTGGCTCCTGGCACGACGACAGTATTTACGGGTTAAGGGTCGTCGTCGGCGATCACGAGCGCGGCGACTGGCGTAGCGAGCTCGTGCTGGACATCGACCATATCGTCGAATGGGTGTGCGGGCTCGACCGCCGGCCGCGTTTTCGCGTCGCGCCCGCTAGCCTGATCTTTCACGACGTCACCGACCTTCAGGTCGCCGTCGATTGCGGCGACACCGGAGGTCGGGTGGCGTTGCACGCCCTGTCGATCGATCGGGTCGCCCGCGAGCGCATCGAAGATCAGAAGGTCTGCTTCGATCGGCCGTATTTCCGCTGGCGGATCGAGCTAAACTGGCCGGCGGGCGGATCGATCGTTTTCGCGGCGAGCGGATTCACGCAAACGCTGCGCGCCGAGCCGGTCTTGCAAGACGAACAGTGGCTCCCGGCGGCGACGCGCGTTTGACTCACGCCAACGGCCGGCCGCCGTCGATCATGAACGTCGCCGCGGTGACGTAAGACGCCTCGTCGGAGGCGAGCCAAAGAATCGGATTGGCGATCTCGCGCGGCTCCGCCCATCGCCGCATGATGCAACTCTGCTCCGCCTCGCGCCGCAGATCGTCGGCCGTGCGTCCGTCGGCCTTGGCGCGGCGAACATGGAACGGGGTCAGCGTGAAGCCTGGACACACCGCATTGACGCGCACGCCATGCGTCGCTTCCTCGAACGCGAGCGTGCGGGTCAACGCGAGTATCGCCGCCTTGGTCGCGTCGTATTGGCCCATGCCGGGCCGCCCGGTGACGCCGTATGTCGAAGAGACGTTGACGATGCTGGCCTTGCCCGACGCGCGCAGCGCCGGCAGCGCCGCCTTCGCCAGATACGCGTAGCTCAACAGGTTGACGGCGAGGATGTCCTGCCACGATTGGGCCGGCGCGTCGGCTAGTTTGTGATAGAGCCGGATGCCGGCGCAATTGACTAGGACATCGATCGCAGCGAACGCCGCCGTGGTCTCGGCGACGATTCGCTCTGCCTCGGCTTCACGCGCCGCATCGGCGACGATTCCCAGCATCTGCGCGCCCGGCACGCCGGCGCGGATCTCCCCGAGCGTCACGTCCATCGCCCCCGCGTCGCGATCGACCAGCGCCACGCGCGCGCCCTCCTCGCAGAACAGCCGGCCGGTGGCGGCGCCGATGCCGCCCGCCCCACCGGTGATGATCGCCGCCTTTCCCTTCAGTCGTTCGCCCATCGGCCTCACGCCCCCTCGCGGATCAATCGAGAAATCCGAACCGGCGGGGCAGCCAAAGAATGGTTTCCGGCCAGATAAGGCAGACGACGACCGCGACGACCTGCAAACCGACGAATGGAACGATACCGCGGTAAATGTGCTGCATCGTCACCGACGGCGGCACCGTGCCCTTCATGTAGAACAGCGCAAAGCCGAACGGCGGCGTCAGGAACGCCGACTGCAGATTGACCGCGGTAAGGATGAGGAACCAAACCAGGAAGTCCTTGTTGGCGGCGAGGTGCGGCGTGAAATCGATCAGCTTCAGGATCGGCGCGAAGATCGGCAGCACGATCAAGCAAATCTCCAGCCAATCGAAGAAGAAGCCCATGACGAAAATAAGCAACATCACAAAGATCATGATCTCCCACCCGGAGTCGATGCCGAGCGCCTTCAGAATCTCGGCGACCACATCATCGCCGCCAAGGGCGCGAAAGACGTAGGAGAACAGCGTCGCGCCAAAGATGATGAAGAACACCAGCGCGTTGGTCAGCGCCGCGCTTTCGATCACCGCGCGGATCGTCGCCAGGTTGAAACGCCGGTTCCAGATCGCCAGCAGGATCGCGCCCAGGCAACCCGCGCCGCCCGCTTCCGTCGGCGTCGCGAAACCGCCGAAGATCGAGCCGAGAACGACGAAGATGAGAAACGCCGGCGGCAGGAAACTGCGCAATACCATGCGCAGGAGCTCGACCGAGCCTTGCGGGCCGCTGGCGGTCTCCAGCGGCGGCGCCATGTCAGGCCGCATGAACGCGAGGATGCCGATGAATACGACATAGATCCCCGACAGGATCAATCCGGGAACGATCGAGGCGGTGAAGAGCGTGCCGACCGAAATCGACATAAGGTCGCCCATGATCACCAGCATGATGCTCGGCGGAATGAGGATCCCGAGCGTGCCGGCCGAGGCGATGGTGCCGACCGAGAGCTCCTTGGAGTAGCCGCGCTGCAGCATGGTCGGCAGCGCGACCAGCGTCAGCATGATGACCGAGGCGCCGACGATGCCGGTGGAGGCCGCCATGATCGTCCCCATCAGCGTCACCGACATGGCCAGCCCTCCCGGGATACGCCGTGTCAGCACTTGCAGGGCGCGCAGCAATTCGTCGGCGACGCCCGAGCGTTCGAGCATGGTCCCCATGAAGACGAACATCGGCACTGCAATCAGCACCTGGTTTTGCACCGCCTGACCCCAGATGCGCGGGATGAGCGCGAAGAACTGCGCCGGATGGAATACGTCGAAGATGATCCCCAGCACCCCGAAACCGAGCGCCACTCCACCCAGCACGAAGGCCACCGGGTAGCCGATGAACATGATCACCGTGAGCACCGCGAACATGAGCACGGCGAGGTGATCGGCGATCCAGTCGTACATGATGCGCCCCGCCGCTCAGTTCGCGCTCGAGGAAGGCATTGCGCGGGCCGCAAGCTCGCCGGAGCCGAACAGGAAGACGAGGCGCCGGAAAAGCACCGAAATGACGCTGGCGCACAGCAGCATCAGGCCGAGAAACAGGAAACCCTTGATGATCCAACGATACGGCAGCCCGTTCGGCGCATCGGACGATTCGTTTTGAACGAACGACAGGTGCGCGAACTCGAAGGCAAACCATGTCGCGACGATGCAGTAGGGAATCGCGAACAGGAACACGCCGAGCACTTCGAGCCAGGCGAGGCGGCGCGCAGGCAACCCGGCGGTGAAAACGTCGATGCGGACATGGACGTTACGGACGTAGGCGTACCCCAGCCAGAACATGAACAGCATGCCGTGGAGATGCCACTCGAGTTCCTGGATCGGCGTCGAGCCGAAGCCGGGAATCTGGAATCCGACCTTGCGGGTGATGATGTCCCAGCAAATAACGCCGATTAGGGCGAAGTAGATCCATCCCGAAGCCTTGGCGATACGGTCCAGCACGCCATCGATGGCGTCGCTCAGCGCCAACAACTGTGTCATGCGGCAAGCTCCCTGCCGCCGCGCGTCGTGCGGCGAGACGTCGTGTCCTTCAGCATGAGGGATTCAGACGCGGCGGGCGCCCGATTTCGAAGGCGCCCGCCGTCGTCGTGACTCAGCGCAGATAGCCCCTTTCGCGCCAGATCGAGTAGTCGGCGCGGAACTTGTTCAGCGAATCCCAAGCCTTCTTGAATTCGGGGCTCTTTTGCGCCTGCTCGGCCGCCACTTCCTGCCACGCCTTGCTGTAGGCGTCGAGGAACTGCTTGTTCCATGTCTTGAACTGCACCCCCTTGGCCTCCAACTCGCGCATCGCCGCGACCTGGGCGAATTCGGACAGCGCGAAGCCGTTCAGCACGGCGCTGTCGCATGCCGCCGTCACTTGCGCCTTTTGCGCTGGCGAGAGCGTGTCCCACTTCGCTTTATTCCAGATCATGTCGCCGAATGTCGCTTGCTGGTGCCAGCCCGGGAAGTAGTAGAACTTGGCGACCTGGTAGAAGCCGAGGCTCAAATCCATCGCCGGCATCGAAAACTCGGTCGCGTCGATGGTGCCAAGCTGCAGCGCCTGGAAAATCTCGCCTGCCTGCAGGAGCTGCGTCGCCACGCCAAGTTTCTGCATGACGTTGGCGCCGAGGCCGAAGAAGCGCATCTTCAGGCCCTTGAGATCGTCGAGCGAGTTGATCTCCTTGCGGAACCATCCCGACGCCTCGGGCGCGATCAAGTTGCATAGCATCGAGTGGATGCCGTACTTGGCGTAGAGATCCTGCAAGAGTTTCTCGCCGCCGCCGAACTTCATCCAAGCGAGGTACTCGCCGCCGTCGGGACCGAAGGGAACCGTCGAATACACGGCGAAGGCGATATCCTTGCCGGTCCAAAAACCCGGCGTCGCCCACGCCGCATCGAGCGAGCCCGACGCCACGGCGTCGAAAGCCTGGCCGGCTGGGACCAGCGCGCCTGGCTCGAAGAACCTGACCTCTACCGATCCGCCGGTAACTCGGTTGATCGCCTCGGCGGTGTATTTCGCGTTGTCGCCGAGAACTTTGAGCGACGATGCGAAGTTGGACTGCATCTGGACGCGGATCTTGCGGTCTTGCGCGTCGGCGGAGGTCGCTGCGAGCGCCACCGCCGAAACAACTCCGAAGGCTAAGCCGATCGCACGTAGCGTCATCATGATTTACTCCCTGTTCCGATTATGTTTTCGATCCGGCGCCGGTTGACGGAAGCCGATTGCATTGAGCCGTTAATTATCGGCCGCAATACCGAATTCGCGGTTGATTTTGAACCGCCCTCCCTGTTGAGCGCCGCGCCGGCGATTTTCGCCGTGGGACCGCACGTCGGCCCTTCTTCTTGCAACGTCGAGGGTGTCGCAAGATATTGTATGGTGTCAAATCAAGACGTGGCCACCGCTTCGCGCCGCTCTAACCGCCGTTTCGCCGATCCCAGTGCGCGCGCTCCCTTTCTTGGCTGCGCCTTGACGGGTGCGACTCGATGGACTACCAGTCAGATCGAGCGGCCTGAGCAGGCCGAGAAAACAACAGGGACGTGCCGTTCGGCGGGCGGCCACGGGCCCCCAATCGGTGCCAAGGGGCTGGAACGCCGCGGCGCAGCGGCGCGGGGCCGGTATTGGCGCGAACAGGGGTTGGGCGCGAATGGCCGAGGATGCGATCCTTGAGACCAGCGGTCTTACCAAGGAGTTTCGCGGTTTCGTAGCCGTGAATGACGTGGCGCTATGCGTGCGCCGCGGCACCATTCATGCGCTGATCGGTCCCAACGGGGCGGGTAAGACGACCTGTTTCAACCTGCTAACCAAGTTCCTGTCCCCGACCCGCGGGTCGATCCGCTACAACGGCCGCGACATCACGCCGGCGAAACCGGCGGATATCGCCCGAATGGGGCTGGTGCGCTCGTTCCAGATCTCCGCCGTCTTTCCCCACCTTTCGGTGCTGGAGAACGTGCGCATCGCCCTGCAACGCCAGCGCGGCAGTTCGTTCGATTTTTGGCGATCGGAGCGCGCGCTCGACGAATTCAACGCCCGTGCGCTCGAGCTGATCGACGCCGTCGGCCTCGCCGACTACGCCGACGTTGTCGCGGTCGAACTGCCCTACGGGCGCAAGCGCGCGCTCGAAATCGCCACCACCCTCGCCCTCGAACCGGAGATGATGCTGCTCGACGAACCAACCGCCGGAATGGGTCACGAGGACGTCGGCCGCATCGCCGCATTGATCAAGCAGGTGGCGAAAAATCGCACCGTGTTGATGGTCGAGCACAATTTGAGCGTTGTCGCCGATCTCTCGCACACGATTACGGTGCTCGCGCGCGGCGAAATCCTGGCCGAGGGCGACTACGAGCGCGTTTCCAGGAATCCCGAGGTCATCCAGGCGTATATGGGGTCGGGTCATGCGTAATCTGGCGACCGCCGCGGCGCCGGCGCCAGCGCCTTCGACCGCGCCGATCCTCGATGTGGCCGGGCTCAACGCCTGGTACGGCGAATCGCACGTCTTGCATGGCGTGGATTTCGAGATCGGCGCCGGCGAGGTGGTGACGCTTCTCGGCCGCAACGGCGCCGGCAAGACGACGACGCTGAAGTCGATCATGGGCATCGTCGGCAACCGTACGGGCTCGGTCACCTATGAGGGCAAAGAACTGATCGACTTGCCGTCGAATCGCATCGCGCGTCTCGGCATCGCCTTCTGCCCGGAAGAGCGCGGCATCTTCGCCAGCCTCAACGTCGAGGAAAACTTGCTGCTTCCGCCGGCGGTGCGCCAGGGCGGCCTCGACGTCGATCAGATTTTCGAGCTGTTCCCGAATCTTCGCGAGCGCCTCAAGAGCCAAGGCACCAAGCTGTCGGGCGGCGAGCAGCAGATGCTGGCGATCGGACGCATCTTGCGCACCGGGGCGCGCCTGCTGCTGCTCGACGAGCCGACCGAGGGCCTGGCGCCGGTGATCATTCAGCAGATCGGCGCGACGATCCGGCGGCTCAAGCGCGACGGATTCACGATTCTCTTGGTGGAGCAGAATTTCCGCTTCGCGGCGACGGTCGCCGATCGCCATTACATCATGGAGCATGGCCGCGTTGTCGACACGATCGACAACGCCGAACTCGATGCGAACATGGACAAGCTGCATGAGTATCTGGGAGTTTGAGTCTATCCCCAACCAACTCACGAAGGGAGCGAAGGAATGACGATGAAACGAACGTTCACTCTGGCCGCGGCGCTGGCGCTTGCCGCCGGCGCGGCGCAGGCGCAGATCTCCGACGGAGTCGTCAAGGTCGGCGTCATCAACGACCAGTCGAGCCTCTACGCCGACCTCGCCGGCCCGGGATCGGTGCTCGCCGCGCGAATGGCGGTCGAGGACTACAAGGCGGCGGAAAAAGGCCTCAAGATCGAAATCCTCTCCGCCGATCACCAGAACAAGGCCGACGTCGCCTCGAACATCGTCCGGCAATGGATCGAGCGCGATGGCGTCGACCTCATTCTCGACGTGCCGAACTCCTCGGTCGTGCTCGCCCTCAACAATCTGCTGCGCGACAAACGGGCGGGAATGATCGTTTCGACCGGCGCGACGTCCGACCTAAGCGGCAAGGCGTGCTCGCCCAACAGCATCCATTGGACCTACGACACCTGGGCGCTTGCCAACGGCACCGGCAAGGCGATCGTCAAGACCGGCGGCGATAGCTGGTTCTTCATCACCGCCGACTACGCCTTCGGTCACCAACTCGAATCCGACACCGCCGCGGTGGTCGAGGCAAACGGCGGCAAGGTGCTGGGCAAAGTCCGCCATCCGCTCAACAACGCGGATTTCTCGTCGTTCCTGCTCCAAGCCCAATCGTCGAAGGCTAAGATCATCGGCCTCGCCAACGCCGGCGGCGACACGACCAACGCCATCAAGCAAGCCTCCGAGTTCGGCATCGTCCGCGGCGGCCAGAATCTCGCCGGCCTGCTTGTCTTTTTGACCGACGTGCACTCGCTCGGGCTGCAAGCGGCGCAGGGCTTGATCTTCACCGAGCCGTTCTACTGGGACCGCACCGACGAATCGCGCGCCTTCACCAAGCGTTTCGCGCCGCGCAACCGCAACATCTATCCGACGATGGGTCATGCCGGCGTGTACTCGGCGTTG
>DATFES010000523.1:0-4575 GCA_035250945.1 Alphaproteobacteria bacterium
CCTCGTCTTCGACATCCGCTTCCTCGCCAACCCGCATTATCGACCCGAGTTGCAGGCGCTCTCGGGCCGCGACGGGGCCGTCGCCGCGTTCATCGCCCGCGACGCGGCGTTCCAGCCCTTCTTCGAGGGGCTGACGACGATGCTGCGGACGCTCCTGCCGCGCTTCGAGAGCGAGGGCAAGAGTTACCTGACGATCGCCGTCGGATGCACCGGCGGCCGTCACCGTTCCGTCTTCGTCGCCGAACGGCTGGCCGAATGGCTCGGCGGCCTAGGTCGGCGGGTCAATCTCATCCATCGCGATATCGAGCGCGGCGGCTCCGATGCGAGCCCGCCCGCGGGCGCGCGCTGAGCGCGGCGCCCGGTCGCCGGCAACGGAAGGAATCGGCATGATCGGCATGGTTCTCGTCACGCACGGACGCCTCGCGGCGGAATTCATCGCCGCGCTCGAGCACGTGGTCGGCCCGCAGCGCAACATCGTCGCCGTGTGCATCGGCGCCGACGACGACATGGAGCTGCGGCGCAAGGAGATCATCGAAGCCGTGGCGCGGGTCGATGACGGCGCGGGGGTCGTGGTGCTGACCGACATGTTTGGCGGTACCCCGTCCAATCTCGCCATCTCGATCATCGACAAGGCGAAAGTCGAGGTCATCGCCGGCGTCAACCTACCGATGCTTATCAAGCTGACCAGCGTTCGCAACAGCGAGCGTCTCGGCGAGGCGGTGAACTCGGCCCGTGAAGCCGGTCGGAAATATATCAATGTCGCCTCGCAGCTCCTCTCGGGCGAGGTGCGGTGAACGAATCCTGCGCGACCGCCGCCGGTCGGCCGATCGTCCGCCGCGCGACGATCGTGAACAAACTCGGACTTCATGCCCGCGCCGCCGCCAGGTTCGTCAAGCTGGCCGATCGCTTCGACGCGCAGATCGCCGTCGCGCACAAGGACATGAACGTTTCCGGCCGGTCGATCATGGGGCTGATGATGCTCGCCGCCGCGGAAGGCTGCGAGATCGAGATCCGCGCCGATGGGCCCGAGGCGGCGGCGGCGTCCGACGCGCTGCTAGGATTGATCGCCGCCGGTTTCGATGAAGACGACTGAACCTGCCGCGCCGCGCGAGCGGCGGCGCGCCCGACGGCGCCGGCCGCAGGCCAAGGGCGAACGCGTCTTCGACGGGCTCGGCGTGTCGCCGGGCATCGCCATCGGCCCGGCTTCGGTGCACGAGGCGGGGAGCGTCGCCATTCCCGAATACGAGGTGGCGGCCGCCGAAATCGACGCCGAGCGCTCGCGGTTGCACGATGCGATCGAAAAGTCCCGCCGGCAGATCTCGCGGTTGCGCGCCAAGAGCGAAAGCCTGCCGGCCAACGTAGCCGAGGAGGTCGGCTTTCTCCTCGAGGCCTACGGGCAGATGCTCTCGGGCTCGCGGCTGGTGCGCGGCGCCGAGCGACGCATCGTCGAGGAAAATCTCAACGCCGAGGCGGCGGTCAAACGCGAGATCGACGCGTTGGCGGCCGCGTTCGCCGGCATGGGCGACGCCTATCTTGCTGCGCGCGGCCAAGACGTGCGCGAGGTCGGTGCACGGCTGATCCGCAATCTGACTAAGACGCCCTATCAAGCGTTCAAGCATCTGCCCGAAGGCGCGGTCGTCGTCGCCGAGGAGATCACTCCCGCCGATACGGCGCTGATGGATCCCGAGCGCGTCGCCGGGTTCGCCTGCGTGCTCGGCGGCGCCGAGGGGCATACGGCGATCATGGCGCGTTCGCTCGGTCTTCCCGCCGTGCTGGGGGCCGCCGGTCTCGTCGGCGCGGTCAATAGCGGCGAGGCGATCATCGTCGACGGCGGCGCCGGTCGCGTCATCGTGCGCCCGAGCGCGGCCACGTTGGCGCAGTTCGAGCGCAAGCGCGACGAGCTGGCGCGCGAAGGGCGGCAGTTCGCGCGCCTGGCGCGGCTGCCGTCGGTAACCCGCGACGGGGTGGAAGTACGGCTTGAGGCCAATGTCGAGCTGCCGCGCGAGCTGGACGCGGTGCGCGCCGCCGAAGCCTTCGGAATTGGCCTGTTGCGCAGCGAGTTCATGTTCATGAACCGCGCCGATGTTCCAGGCGAGGACGAGCAGTACGAGATCCTGCAGCAGATCGTGCGGCGGCTCGAGGGACGGCCAGTGACCATCCGCACCCTCGACGTCGGCGGCGAAAAGCTCGCCTCGGCGCTCGGCGACCGCTTCGCGCCGGGCCCCAATCCGGCGCTGGGATTGCGCGCCATTCGACTGTCGCTCAAGGAGCCGACGCTGCTCGAGGCGCAGCTCGCGGCGATCTTGCGCGCCGGCGCGCACGGCAAGGTGCGCGTGCTGTTGCCGCTGATCACCACGGCAAGCGAGGTCCGCGCGGCGCGCGAGGCGTTGGCGCGGGTGGCGCGCCGCCTAGTTCGCCGCGGCGTCGACATCGCCGAGCCGTTGCCGCCGATCGGCGCGATGATCGAGGTACCGGGAGCGGCGCTCACCGCCGATGCGCTGGCACGCGTGTGCGATTTCTTCGCGCTGGGCACCAACGACCTCACGATGTACACGCTCGCCATCGATCGCGGCGACGACCAAGTCGCGCATCTCTACAGCCCGTTGCATCCGGCGGTACTGCGGCTGGTGCAATTCGCGACCGAGGCGGCGCTGCGTCATCGCATTCCGGTCAGCATCTGCGGCGAGATGGCGGGCGATCCGCGCTATACCGCGCTGCTGCTCGGGCTCGGCATCAACGAGCTGTCGATGGCGACGGTCAACATTCCGCGCGTCAAGCAACGCATCCGCGCCCTCGAGCACGCGGCCTGCGTGGCGCGGGCGCGCTTGATCATGGATCAGTCCGACGCCGGCCGGATCGCCGCGCTGCTCGACGATTTCAACGCGTTGACGTGAAGGCGACCGCGACGCCGTCCGGAAGTCGAGGGACGATCGGGCCGATCGACGCGGCGGGACTGGCGTATATCTTCGCCTGATCGCGCACTTCTCGAACGATCCTGTGCTGATAGTTTCATTGTTTTGTTTCAATCATTTAGGCCCAAAACTCGCGGCGCTCGTCGCGCGCCTGCGCGACGCCAGCGTGGCGATGGAAATATCGTTTGATGGCGCCTCGGCAGGCTGATATACGGCCACCGCCGCAACTTTCCCCATATCTCTTCGCCGAGCTGCCAGGAGCCGCCGATGCGCGCCACTACCGCTGCCGTCGCCAACGATTACAAGGTCGCCGACATCAAGCTCGCCGAGTGGGGACGGCGCGAAATCGCCATCGCCGAGAGCGAGATGCCGGGGCTGATGGCGGTGCGCGAGGAGTTCGGCAAAGCGCAGCCGCTCAAGGGGGCGAAGATCGCCGGCTCGCTGCACATGACGATCCAGACCGCCGTGCTCATCGAGACGCTACAGACGCTGGGGGCCGGCGTGCGCTGGGCGTCGTGCAACATCTATTCGACGCAAGATCACGCGGCGGCGGCGATCGCGGCGGCCGGAACGCCGGTCTTCGCTTACAAGGGGGAGACGCTCGAGGAGTATTGGGACTACACGCATCGCATCTTCGAATGGGCCGACGGCGGCGCCCCAAACATGATTCTCGACGACGGCGGCGATGCGACTCTGCTCGTCCATCTTGGCGCACGGGCTGAGAAAGAGCCCTCGGTCCTCGCCAAACCTCAGAGCGAGGAAGAGGAGGTCCTTTTTGCGGCGATCAAGCGGCGCCTCGCCGCCAAGCCCGGCTGGTACGCTGAGCTCGCCAAGTCGATCCGTGGCGTGACCGAGGAGACGACGACTGGCGTGCACCGGCTTTACTCGATGGAGAAGGACGGGCGCCTGCTGTTTCCGGCGATCAACGTCAACGATTCGGTGACCAAGTCGAAATTCGACAATCTCTACGGTTGCCGCGAAAGCCTCGTCGACGGCATACGGCGCGGGACCGACGTGATGATGGCCGGCAAGGTGGCGATGGTCTGCGGCTTCGGCGACGTCGGCAAGGGTTCGGCGGCGAGCCTGCGCAATGCCGGTTGCCGGGTGATTGTCTCCGAAATCGATCCGATCTGCGCCCTGCAGGCGGCGATGGAGGGCTATCAGGTGGTGACCATGGAGGATGCCGCGCCGCTCGCCGACATCTTCGTCACCGCGACCGGCAATCTCGACGTGATTACCGTCGAGCATATGCGGGCGATGAAGCACCGCGCGATCGTCTGCAACATCGGCCACTTCGACAACGAGATCCAGGTCGCCGCGCTCAAGAACTTCAAGTGGCACAACGTCAAGCCGCAAGTCGACGAGATCGAGTTTCCCGACGGCAAGCGCATTATTCTGCTTTCGGAGGGCCGGCTGGTCAATCTCGGCAACGCGATGGGCCATCCCAGCTTCGTGATGAGCGCGTCCTTCACCAACCAGACGATGGCGCAGATCGAGTTGTGGAGCAATCCCGGCCACTATGAGCGCAAGGTCTATACGCTGCCCAAGCGCCTCGACGAAAAGGTCGCCGCCCTCCATCTCGCCAAGGTCGGAGCGCGACTGACCAAACTGTCGGCCAAGCAGGCGGACTATATCGGCGTCGCGCCGGCCGGCCCGTTCAAGG
>DATFES010000528.1:0-5367 GCA_035250945.1 Alphaproteobacteria bacterium
ACTGTTCGGCCACGACAAGCCGCGCATTGTCGACATCGAGGGCATTTCGATCGAAGCCGAGCCCGGGCCGCACGTGCTCTATGTGCGCAACCAGGATAAGCCGGGATTCATCGGCAATCTCGGCCGCACGCTGGGCGACGCCGGCGTCAACATCGCCACCTTCCATCTCGGCCGCACGGCGCCGGGCGAGGACGCCATCTGCCTCGTCGCCGTCGACCAACCGCTGACCGAGGCGATCCTCGCCAAGGTGCGCGCCATCCCGCTGGTGGTGAAAGCGCGCGCGTTGCGTTTCTGACCGGCGCCGCTGATACCTTGGAGCGCCGCCCTGATCTTAGTCGTTCGGTCTATTATGCTTTGCCGAGGCCCCCTAAACGGGATACCTAAGGACCGATCGAGGCTGTAATGCTCGCGGAACCACGACGATGAACGATTTAGCCCAGCGCGCGTTGCTGCCCGCCGGCCTCAGCGACATGTTGCCGCCCGCGGCGGGACACGAGGCGGCGGTGGTCGAGCGAATGATGTCCGTGTCGGCGGCGCGCGGTTATGAGCGAGTCAAGCCGCCGCTGGTCGAATTCGAGGACAGCCTGCTTGCCGGATCGGGCGTGGCGATGGCGCCGCACACTTTCCGCCTCATGGACCCGATTTCGCAGCGAATGATGGCCGTGCGCGCCGACATGACGTTGCAAGTGGCGCGCATCGCCGCGACGCGGCTGGTCAACGCGCCACGTCCGCTGCGGCTTTCTTACGCTGGGCAGGTGCTGCGAATTCGCGGCGACGACATGCGGCCGGAGCGCCAGGTGGGTCAAGTTGGCGCCGAGCTCATCGGCTCCGCCGCCGCCGAGTCCGATGCCGAGGTCGTGTCGCTCGCGATCGCGGCGCTAGAAGCGGTCGGGGTGACGAATCTCGACGTCGACCTGTCCTCGCCGAAGCTCGTACCCGCGGTCCTCGCCGGATCCCCGCGATCGGAGAGCGATGAACGCAAGCTCCGCCACGCCCTCGACCACAAGGACGCCGGCGCAGTTGCGGCGCTCGGCGGCGCCGCGGCCAAGACGCTGATCGCTTTGCTGCGCGCCGCGGGACCCGCCGACGAAGCGCTGGCGGCGATGCGCCGATTACCGCTTCCCGCCGCCGCGGCCGGCGAGGCCGAGCGGGTGGCCGAAGTCGTGGCGCTGGTTCGCGCCCAGCGTCCGGGCGCGCGGCTCACCGTCGATCCGGTCGAGAACCGCGGCTTCGAGTACCATCACGGACTGTGCTTCACCTTTTTCGCCGAGCGCGTGCGCGGCGAACTCGGCCGCGGCGGACGTTATCCGGCGGGCGAAAACGTTCGGCCCGGATCGGGCGAGCCGGCGACCGGGTTCACGCTGTATCTCGATTCCATCTTGCGCGCGATTCCACCGCCGGCATCGGCGCGACGGATTTTCGTGCCGCACGGCAGCGGCGCCGAAGCGAGCGAGAAGTTGCGCGACGAGGGATGGATCACCGTCGCCGGACTGGCGCCGGCGAGCGATGTCGCCGCCGAGGCCAAGCGGATGGGCTGCTCGCATGCGCTAATCGACGGCGCGGCGCGCGCGATCAAGTAGCGACGCAGCGCACTTCAGGAATCGAAAATGGCGAACGTCACCGTGGTCGGCGCCCAGTGGGGCGACGAGGGAAAGGGAAAGATCGTCGACTGGCTGTCGGAGCGCGCGGAAATTGTCGTGCGCTTCCAAGGCGGGCACAACGCCGGCCACACGCTTGTCATTGACGGCGTCACCTACAAGCTGAGCCTCTTGCCGTCGGGCGTAGTCCGCAAGGGCAAGCTGTCGATCATCGGCAACGGCGTTGTCGTCGATCCATGGGCGCTCATATCCGAGATCGAAGCGATGCGCGCCAAAGGCGTTCAGATCGGCCCCGAAAATCTCAGGCTTGCCGAGAATGCGCCGCTTATCCTGCCGCTGCATGGCGAGGTCGATCGGCTGCGCGAAGAGGCGCGCGGCGACGCCAAACTCGGCACGACGGGCCGCGGCATCGGCCCGGCTTACGAGGACAAGGTGGCGCGTCGCGCGGTGCGCGTCTGCGATCTGGCGCATCCTGACGGACTCGATGCGCGGCTCGACGAAGCGCTGCTGCACCACAACGCGCTCCGACGCGGCATGGGCGTGGCGGAAATCGATCGCCGCGCGCTCAAGGCCGCCCTGCTCGACGTGGCGCCGCTGATTCTGCCTTATGTCGATGTCGTGTCCGAGACGCTCGACGAAGCGCGGCGCGCGGGCAAGCGTATACTCTTCGAAGGCGCCCAAGGCGCGATGCTCGATGTCGATCATGGCACGTACCCGTATGTCACGTCGTCCAACACCGCCGCCGGTGCGGCGGCGGCTGGCTCGGGCGTTCCGCCGCACGCCATCGGTTACGTGCTCGGCATCACCAAGGCCTACACGACGCGGGTCGGCGAAGGTCCGTTTCCGACCGAACTCAAGGACGCCGTGGGGAAGGGCCTGGGCGAGCGGGGGCGCGAATTCGGCACGGTCACCGGGCGGCCGCGGCGTTGCGGCTGGTTCGACGCCGTGCTCGTTCGGCAGTCGATCCGTGTCGCCGGGATTCGCGGGATCGCCTTCACCAAGCTCGATGTGCTCGACGGCATGGACGAACTGAAAATCTGCGTCGCCTACCGACATCGAGACGCGCTGCTGCATCATTTGCCGGCGGCGTCCTCGGTGCAGGGGGAGATCGAGCCCGTTTACGAGACGCTCGCGGGTTGGAGCGAAAGCACCAAGGGGGCTCGCTCGTGGGCGGAGCTGCCGGCGCAGGCGATCAAGTACATCCGCCGCGTCGAGGAGCTGATCGGCGCGCCGGTGGCGCTCCTGTCGACCAGTCCCGAGCGCAACGACACCATCCTGGTCGCCGATCCGTTCGCGGATTGACGCTAGCACTACTTTGGCAGAATTTGACTGAGGGGTCGGTTTTGGGATTCCCAAATCCGACTTTGCGTGATTCATAGGAGGTCGGCATCGAGGAGGCCGACCATGGCGAGGACGAGGTTGGAGTGGAGCGATGAGCTTGGGCGCTGGCTCGCGCCGTTCCTGGCCCGCCTGGGCCATGAGGCGCGGCGGCGGATGTGCCCGTTTTACATTGCGGGGCTGATTGGTCCCGGCGAGCGCAAGAGCATTCAACCGATGGCGGAGCGTCTTGGCCCGGACAAGTATGATCAGCTGCACCACTTCGTTTCTGCCGGCGTCTGGGATGCGGCGCCGCTGGAGGAGGAGCTGCTTATTCAGGCGGATCGGCTTGTCGGGGGCCGAGATGCGGTGCTGGTGATCGACGACACCGCGTTACCGAAGAAGGGGAAGCATTCGGTCGGGGTCGCTCCGCAGTACGCTTCGGCTCTAGGCAAGAATGCCAATTGCCAGACGCTGGTATCGCTGACGCTGGCGGGTGGGGAGGTGCCAGTGATGGTGTCCCTGCGTCTGTTTCTACCGGAGAGTTGGACGAGCGATCGAGCGCGGTTGAAGCGTGCGGGCGTTCCGGTCGAATATCGAGCGCCACGTACGAAGCCCGAGATCGCCCTGGCGGAGATCGATCGCGTGATGGCGGCCGGTGTGGGGTTCGGCTGTGTGCTGGCGGATGCCGGTTACGGCCTCAGCGCGCCGTTCCGCCAGGGGCTCACGGCGCGCGGCCTTGCCTGGGCCGTCGGCATCCCTCGTCACCTCAAGGCGTATCCCGCCGACGTCAAGCTCATCTGGCCCATTGCCGGTCGGGGCCGTCCGCGTCGGCGGCACGTGCCGGATATCCTGTCGGCGCCGGCCGAAGACATGCTGGCCGATGCCAGATGGCAAACGGTCAGCTGGCGAGCCGGGACGAAGGGCCGACTGAAAGCCCGATTTGCCGCCGTCCGCGTCCGTACAGCCGATGGACCGCCGCAGCGGATAAGGGACAAGGGTCAGCAGCATCTTCCAGGCGACGAGGCCTGGCTCATCGGTGAGCACCGCCTGTCGGGGGAGAAGAAATATTATCTCGCCAACCTGCCGGCCGGGATGAGCCTGCGCGCCTTGGCTGCCACGATCAAGGCGCGATGGATCTGCGAGCAGGCCCATCAGCAACTGAAGGAAGAGCTCGGTCTCGACCACTTCGAGGGACGATCCTGGCCCGGCCTTCACCGGCATGTGCTCATGACCATGATCGCTTACGCCTTCCTCCAGCATCGCCGCCTCGCCAGCGCGAGGCGGGAAAAAAAGAGTCAACGGACCACCGCCTCAGCCGAGCCTGCCGGCCGTGCGCCACGCCATTCTCGGCCGCATCATCCGATCGCCGCCACGGCGATGTCCCGTTTGCCAAACATGGCTCGCAACACCACGCCGGCATGAGTGAAACTGCCAAAGTAGTGCTAGGTGACCGACTCATAAGCGCGCATCCAGATTCGTGATGCGGCGAGCTTGATGAGGGCGAGGTAGTTGGCATCGTGTTTTTCATAGCGCGTGGCGATGGCTCGAAAGTGCTTGAGCTTGCCGAAGAAGCGCTCGACGAGGTTGCGGTATCGGTAGAGGAAGGCGCTGAAGGCGGGGATTCGTACGCGACCCGGCATGGGCTTGATGTTGGCCCAGGCGCCGCGTGCCGACAGCGTGGCGCGAAGCGCGTCGCTGTCATAGGCGCGATCGGCGAGCAGGATCTGGCCATCGCCAAGACCGTCGAGCATGTCGGCCGCGCTGCTGCCGTCATGGGCCTGACCTTCGCTGAGCTTCAGCGCGATCGGCAGGCCGTTGGCATCGACGAGGGCGTGGATCTTGGTCGTCAACCCGCCCCGCGAGCGCCCCATGCAGCGGGTGTGAGCTCCGTCCCCAACGGCGGCGTCGGCCGCTTGCGGCCCCCCTTTTTGACGTTGGCGGCGTGCTGATGGACACGGATCGACGAGGAGTCGACCATTTGAAGATCGCCGTCGTAGGCCTTCGACACCGCCGCGAAGAGCCGATCCCAGACCCCGATCTTGCGCCAGCGGACGAACCGGTTGTAACACGTCATCGCAGGCCCGTAGCGCTCCGGAATGTCCGCCCACGGCGAGCCGGTGCGCAGCCGCCAGTAGATGCCGTTCAAGACCCGCCGGTCATCGACCCGGGGTACGCCGCGCGGCTTGTTCGGCAACAACGGCGCGATGATCGACCATTCAAAATCCGTCAGCTCGTAGCGGCGTGGCGTCATGGGGGCTCCTTTGAGGAGCTTGAATCACATCTCCCCAGCCAAGGAAATCCCCTTTATGAGTTCGTGACCTAGTGCATTGGTTTGATCCTGCTCAGCCATCGTTTGGAACGGAGCCGCGCCATAATAACAAAGCGACTCCACTAGCGATGACGACCAGGGCGCCCAGCAACGTCAATACGTCCGGAACGTCGCCGAACA
>DATFES010000533.1:0-11293 GCA_035250945.1 Alphaproteobacteria bacterium
CGATCAGGCCCGAATATGCGCGTTTCGTAATTCTTGTTCGCCGGTTCGAGCGCGATCGACGCGCCGCGGCGACGCAGTCGCTTCAGCGTCACCTCGTTGTCGTCGATGAGGGCGACGACGATCGCTCCGCTTTCCGCCGTATCGCAGCGCTGGACGATCACCGTGTCGCCATCGTTTATGCCCGCATCGATCATCGAATCGCCGGCGATCTCGAGGGCGAAATGCTCGCCGGTGCCGAGCATCGCCGCGGGCACGTCGATGGTGTTGGTATTGTCGCGGACCGCCTCGATCGGCGCGCCGGCGGCGATGCGGCCGTAAAGCGGGAGCTGTACCGCCTCGCTGCCCTGGGCCGGGACGGCACCGGCCAAGCTGCCACGGAAATCGCCCTGGATGACATTCGGCCGGAAGCCGGCCGCCGAACCAGCCGGAGCCACGGAACGCGCGGCAGCGCCGGTGTGGTTCTCAGGCAGCCGAACCACTTCCAGGGCGCGCGCCCGGTGAGCCAGCCGCCGTATGAACCCGCGCTCTTCGAGGCCGGTGATCAAACGATGAATGCCCGATTTGGATCGCAGGCCAAGCGCCGCTTTCATCTCGTCAAACGACGGCGAAACGCCGTGCTCGTGGAGATGGCGATTGACGAAAACCAGGAGCTCGTACTGCTTGCGCGTCAGCATGAATGCCTCACCGGCGCTAAGGGTCGCTGAAAAACCAGATCTAGAACAAAACCGCAACTCCGCTACATGTTCTAGTTTAGTTCCTCCGAGCCGTCAAGGGGATCTGCGCACGGCGATGTCGCGAGGACGTGTCGAATCGCGTCAGATGACGCTGGCACTGCGTGGAAACTCGATGATCTCGACCGATGCCCCTGCCTTGGCTGCTGGAGCATGCGGCGGGCGGAGCACCAGACAATCGGCCTTGGCGAGGAGCGACAGCATCGAGCTGTCCTGCTTTGGGAAGGGCGTGGCCACCAATCGTCCCGCCGCGTCGCGCGATAGCGTGGCGCGGAGGTAGTCCTGGCGTCGATCGTTGGCGGGAAGGTCGGCGCCAAGTGTGGCGGTGGCGTCCTGCCCGTCGATGTCGGCGCGGCCGAGCATCATGGCGAGCGCCGGTTCGAGAAATATGAGCGCGCAGACGAGCGAAGAAACCGGGTTTCCGGGGAGGCCGAGCACGGCGGTGGGGCCGATATGCCCGAACATAAGCGGCTTTCCGGGCCGCATGGCGATCTGCCAGAAATCGACCGCCAGCCCGCGCGTCTCGAGCGCCGGGCGCACCAGATCATGTTCGCCGACCGAGACGCCGCCCGAGGTGACGAGAAGATCGGCGCCGCGCGCGCCATCGGCGACCGCCTTGATGGCGTCGAGCGAATCGGGAACGACGCCAAGATGGATCGGTTCTCCGCCGCATGCCCGCACGAAGGCGGCGAGCGCCGGTCCGTTCGAAGAAACGATTTGGCTTGGACCGAGCGGATCGCCGGGAAGCACAATCTCGTCGCCGGTGGAAACGATCGCGACGCGCGGCCGTCGGCGCACCTTGAGCCATGGCCGGTTCATCGCCGCCGCAAAGCCGACATCGCGCGCGCTCAACGCGCGCCCAGCGCGCAAGCCGATTTCGCCGGTCCGGAAGTCGAGGCCCGCCGGCCGGATGTAATTCCCGGCCGCGGCGCTCGCTCGTATTGCGATGCGTTCCCCGTCGGCTGCGGCGTCTTCTTGAATGACGATGGCGTCGGCGCCTGCGGGCACCGGTCCGCCGGTGAAGATGCGCACGCATTCTCCCGGGCCGACGGTTCCGGCGAAGGCCGCCCCGGCGGGCGCAACGCCGATTTGTCGCAGCGTCACGGGAACTTTGATGACATCGGCGGCGCGCACCGCGTAACCGTCCATCGCCGAAACGGCGACGGGAGGTTGCGTCACCCGTGCCACAACATCCTCGGCCAGAACTCGGCCGAGCGCGTCGATCAGCGCAACGGTCTCAGGTGCAAGCGGTGAAAAGGCGGCCAGAATGCGCCGCTTTGCTTCTTCGACTGAAATCATTAGTTACGCTCATAGGTACCTGATTTTCCGCCACTTTTGTAAACAAGTCGAATGTCCGAGATGGTCATCGAACGGTCGACCGCCTTGCACATGTCGTAGATCGTCAGCGCAGCCACTGAAACAGCCGTGAGCGCTTCCATCTCGACGCCGGTACGACCTGCGAGCTTCACCGTCGCTGTGATGTCGATCGCGCTGCGCGCCGGATCGGGAGCAAGATCGACGGCGACGGCAGCAAGCGGCAGGGGATGGCACAGCGGGATAAGGTCGGGCGTGCGCTTGGCCGCCATGATCCCGGCCAGCCGCGCCACGCCCAGGACGTCACCCTTGGCGATGCCGCCATCGACGATGCGCTTGAGCGTGGTTGCGGCCATGAGCACCGAACCCTTGGCCACGGCAACGCGAGCGCTCACATCCTTGGCCGATACGTCGACCATTACCGCGTTCCCCTGTTTGTCGAAATGCGTCAGGTCGCTCATGCGCGGCAATTCGACTTAGACCGACGCCGCATTGGCCGCCGCCGGGCCTTCCGCCACGAGCAGGCGCGTAGCGCCGGCGACATCACGCTCGGCCATCAACGATTCGCCGACGAGGAAAGCCCGGGCGCCGGCGCGGCGCAGCCGCGCGATGTCGCCTTTACTCTTGATGCCGCTCTCGGCGACGAGGAAGCGTTGGCGTGGAACGCGCGGCGCCAACGCCTCGAAAGTGGCGAGATCGACCGCGAGCGTCTTCAGGTCGCGGTTGTTGATGCCGATCAGGGCGGAATCGATGGCCAACGCGCGATCGAGCTCGCTGCGATCGTGGATTTCAGCCAGTACATCCATGCCCATTCCTTGCGCCAGACGCGCCAGCTCGCGCGCCGTTTGGTCGTCGAGCGCCGCCATGATCAGCAAGATGCAGTCGGCGGAGATGGCCCGGGCCTCGAAGACTTGATAGGGCTCGAGCGTGAAATCCTTGCGCAGCACCGGCAGTGGTACCGCGGCGCGCGCGGCCGCGAGATGGGCATCGTCGCCTTGAAAGTACTTGGCGTCGGTGAGCACCGACAGGCATGTAGCCCCGCCCGCGGCATACGCGCGGGCCAGCGCCGGCGGATCGAAATCGGCGCGGATCAGACCGCGCGAGGGCGACGACTTCTTGATTTCGGCGATCAACGCCACGCAGCCTGCGTCGGCGGCGCGCGCAAGCGCTGCGGCAAAGCCGCGCGGCGGCGATGCCGCCGCCACGCGGCGTTCGAGCTCGCCTTGCGATACGATCGCCGCGCGGCGGGCGATTTCGACGCGCTTGTCGTCGCAAATCCTGGCGAGCACGTCGCTCGGCATCAACGCCTCAATCGGCCCCGGCGACGGCCGGCGGCGGCGCATTGGTGATCGCCACCAGCTTTTCGAGCGCCGCCTTCGCCTTGCCGCCGTCGATCGATGCGGCGGCGAGTTTGACGCCATCGGCGAGCGAAGTGGCTTTCCCCGCGACGATAAGCGCCGCGCTGGCGTTCAGCGCGACGATGTCGCGCAAAGGTCCCGGCCTGCCCACGACCAGCGCCCGGATGGCTTCGGCGTTCTCTTGCGGCGAACCGCCCTTGAGATCGTCCACTTTCGCTCGCGCAAGGCCGGCATCCTCCGGCGTCACTTCGAACTCGCGCAACTGGCCGCCCTTGCACTCGGCGACGTAAGTCGGGCCGGTGGTGGAGATTTCGTCGAGGCCGTCGCCGCCATGAACCACCCAGGCATGCACCGCGCCGAGATTGGCCAGCGTGCGCGCCATCGGGGCGATCCATTTGCGGGCAAAGCAGCCGACCAGAAGCCGCTTGACGCCGGCGGGGTTCGACAGCGGTCCGAGAATGTTGAAGATGGTCCGCGTGCCGATTTCGACGCGCGTGCCGGCGACGTGGCGCATGGCGCTGTGAAAGCGCGGCGCCATCATGAAGCCGACGCCCGCCTCGCGGATCGCGCGCTCGATCAGCGTAAAGTCGCACTCGACATTGACGCCGAGCGCCGTCAGAACGTCGGCGGCGCCCGATTTCGACGAGAAAGCCCGATTGCCATGTTTGGCGACCGGAACGCCGCAGCCGGCGACCACCAACGCCGTCGCGGTCGAAATATTGTGAGTGCCGATTGCGTCGCCGCCGGTACCCACGGTGTCGATGGCGTTATCGGGCGCCTTGATCTTCGCCGCCTTGGCGCGCATGGCGCTCGCCGCGCCGGTGATCTCGTCTACCGTCTCGCCGCGCACTCGCAACGCCATCAGGAACGCGCCCATCTGCGAGGGCGTGGCGTTACCGGTCATCATGATCTCGAAGCCGTCGCGCGCTTCCTCGGCCGACAACGTGTGGCCGTCGGCGAGTCGGCCAAGCAACGTCTTAAGCTGCGTGAAATCGCCGCTCATCGCCGCGCTCGCTCGCTCGTCAAATTCGGCATCGGATCAACTTCTTGCCGTTTGTGTCCGGAAAGTCATAGGATTTATAGCAGCTTGACCGTCCGACCGAAAGCCACGCCCGAAGGTGACACAGGCCGGCGTGTCATTCGTCCGTAATCGCAGCGTCACAACGAAGCGATATCAGATCGACCGACCGCGAACCCAAGCCCACGGGATCGCGCATCGCGCGATCGGCCAAGAGGAGGGAAAGGCAGCCAATGATCGACAAACGTACGAAATGGACCATCGCCGCCCTATGCGCCGCGGCGGCGCTCGGCCTAGGCGGCGGAGCAGCAAAAGCGGAAACGCTGCGCCTGTTGACCTGGGACGGTTATGCCCCCAAGGAGGTCGTCGACCAGTTCAAGAAAGAGACGGGGATCGACGTCGAAGTCACCAATTCCAACAACGAAGACATGATCTCGAAACTGCGCGCCACCGGCGGCGCCGGCTTCGATCTAGCCCAGCCGAGCCAGGACCGCATCACCGGCGCGCAGGCCGATTTCGGCATCTACAAACCGATGGACCTTGGCCAGCTCAAGAGCGACCAGTTCATTACTTCGATGCTCGAAGCGACCAAGAAAAACACCACCATCCAGGGCAAAGCATATGGCGTACCCCATGTGTGGGGCACCGACGGTCTGGTGGTGAACACCGCGATGGCCAAGAACGTCAGCGACTATCAAGATCTCTGCCGCTCCGACATCGCCGGCAAGACAAGTCACCGCCTGAAACGGCCGGTATTGATCGCCTTTGCGTTCTCGATGGGCATGGATCCCTTCGCCGCCTACGCCGACAAGAACGCGTATTCGGCGATGATGGAGAAGGTCGGCCAGCGCCTCATCGAATGCAAAAAGGCGATCAAGACCTACTGGGAAGGCTCGGATGCGCTGATCAATCTCATGCGTTCGAAGGAAGTCGTCGCGGCGATGGCGTGGGACACCGGCGGCTGGAAGCTCAACAACGACCTGCCCGAAATCACCTTTATCGCGCCGAAATCGGGGGCGCTGGGCTGGATCGACACCTTCGCACTGCCGGCCAAGGGACGCGCCGACGCGGCGGCGTACAAGTGGATCAATTTCGTCATGCAGCCGCAGACTGCCGGCAAGATCGTCGCCAGCGCGGGCAACTTCACCGCCTCGAAGGGCTCCGACGCTTTCGTGTCGGCGAAGCTCAAGGAGCAATTCAACAAGAGCTTCCCGCAACAGGCGCTTGATAACATCAAGTGGTATCCGCCGGTGCCGGCGGGTCTCGAGGACATCGAGGGCAAGATCCTCGAGCGCGTCAAGGCGGCGCGGTCCTAAGCGCGTACGCCGGCGCCAACGGCGATCCTCGTCCTTCGCCCTTCGACTCGCGTGCCCATCCTCATGCTGAGCCTGTCGAAGCATTGAGGATGGGCACGCGGCTCAGGGTGAGGAGGTTCAAGACGAAATCGCGGCGCCTTCGCCTCGGCTCCATCATGCCGAAGAGCGAGGGGCGCTCGCGGCGCGCGAATTGATGAACGCCCGCTACGATCTCGAACTTCGCGCCATCGCGAAGCGCTACGGCGAATTCAGCGCCGTGGCCGGCGTTTCATTCGCCATTCCAAAAGGTGCGTTCTTCTCGATTCTCGGACCGTCGGGCTGCGGCAAGACCACGTTGTTGCGGATGATCGCCGGCTTCATCGAACCCGACGCCGGCGAGATTCTCATCGCCGGCAGCTCGGTGCTTGGCCTGCCGCCGAACCGCCGGCCGGTCAATATCGTGTTTCAGAATCTGGCGCTGTTTCCAATGATGTCGGTGGCCGAGAACATCGGCTACGGGCTACGCCGCCGCGGCATGGCGCGCGAGGAAATCGCCCGCAAAGTCGAGGCGATGCTGGCGCGCGTCGGGCTGCCTGGCATGGGCGCCAAGCGGGTGCAACAGCTGTCGGGCGGGCAACAGCAGCGCGTCGCCATCGCGCGGTGCTTGGTGCTCGATCCGACCGTGCTACTGCTCGACGAGCCGTTGGGCGCGCTCGATCTCAAGCTGCGGGAACAGATGAAAGTCGAGCTCAAGCTGCTGCAACACCAGATCGGCACGACATTCGTCTACATCACCCACGACCAGTCCGAAGCGCTGGTCATGTCCGACCGGGTCGCGGTCATGAACCGCGGTCGCTTCGAGCAGGTGGCGAGCCCGGCCGAACTCTATCGCAAGCCAGCGACCGCGTTCGTCGCCGGCTTCGTCGGCGAAGCGAACCGCTGGCAAGGGCGGGTGGTAGAAGCGCACGATGGCGCGCTAAAAATCGAAATCGACGGCGCGGCGATCTTCAGCGGCGCGGCGGCAGTCGATGGGCTGTCGGTCGGCGCACAGGTGGACGTCTTCGTGCGGCCTGAGTCGATCGCCGTTGGCCGATCGCTCGCGGACGTCGCGGGCCCAGGCGGCGAATCCGCCAATGTCGTTTCGGGCCGGATCGAGGGATTGCTGTTCAATGGTGCCAATAGCCGCTTGCTGGTGGCGACAGGCAAAGGCGCCAGCCGGATCACCGCGGCGCTGCCGCAATCGGGGCCGTTCGTCGATCTATCCGAAGGCGAGAACGTCGCTATGGCGTGGCCGGCGCAATCGACGCTCTGCTTTCCGGCGGCCCCATCGTGAGCGTGGCGGCGGGTCGCCGGCTCGGATTTTGGCTCCTGCTCTTGCCGGCCGGACTTTGGCTTGGACTGCTGGTGCTGATTCCGCTGTTCGACATGCTGTTGATATCGGCGCAGGTGAAGGTAAGCCCGCGTGTTTATCGCTTCGGATTCGAGAACTACGCCGAATTCTTCCTCGAGGACGTGTATTGGAATACTTTCTTTCGCACCGCCGTCATTTCCATCGCCGCCACCGCGCTGACCTTGGTTGCGGCTTTCCCGGTGGCTTATTACATCGCCAAGATCGCCCGCGGCCGCAGCCGCAACGTGCTCTTCGTCTTATGCCTCCTGCCGTTCTGGGTCAGCGAACTTGTGCGCACCTTCGGCTGGATGATTCTGCTACGGGAAACTGGAGTGATTAGCGGGTTCTTGCAGTCGATAGGCGTCATCGATGCGCCGATCGAATTTCTCTACAACGACGCGGCGATCGTGATCGGCCTCGTTTACACCTCGATCCTGTTCATGATCGTGCCGCTCGTCACCGTGCTCGACAGCCTCGACGACAGCATCGTCGAGGCGGCCTACGACCTCGGCGGCAGCGGCCCGGCGATCTTGCGCGAGATCGTCGTGCCGCACGCGATGCCGGGGATCGTCGGCGGCACGATCGTTGTCTTCATGTTGACGCTGGGAAATTATCTCACCTCGACGTTGCTCGGCGGCAAGAACAGCTTGTGGTTCACCGAACAGATCTACAATCAGTTCATAACCCGCTTCAACTGGGAGCAGGGTTCGGCCTTCGGATTCCTGCTGCTGGCGCTGTCATCGCTCATCATCTGGTTCGGCCTGCGGTTGACTGGCCAGAGCCTCGCCAAGACGCTGGGCTGAGCGGGCGCAAATGCTCGCGACACTAAACCGATCACGGCCTGCCCGCGTCGCGACGGGACTCTACGTCGCGGCCTTCTTCGCCTATCTCTTCGCTCCGCTTCTCACGGTCGCGCTTTTCTCGTTCAATGACAGCACCTTCCCCTCGCCGCCATGGCAAGGCTTCACGATCGACTGGTATATCTCGGCCGACGGCGCGCGGCTCGGTCTGCTGCACGACGCACGCCTCCTCGAATCCGTTTACGTCAGCCTCAAGGTGGCGCTGGCGGTGGCGCTTCTGTCGGTGGTGGTCGGCACATGCAACGCGTTCCTGCTGGCGCGCCAGGACATGCGGTTCCGCGAAACGCTTTACATGATGATGCTGTGGCCGCTGGTCGTTCCGGGGGTGATACTCGGCATCGCCATCTTGGTTTTCACCAACGGCGTCGCCAGTCGTCTCGAAGATTGGCTGGGCTGGGAGGCCGAATGGCTGCGTCCGGGCACGACCCTGGTGATCCTCGGCCAGTTTTCGTTCATCGCCACTGTCGCCACGCTGGTCATCTCGGCGCGGCTGAAAAAATTCAACCCAAGTCTTGAGGAGGCGGCACTCAGCCTCGGCGCGTCGCGCATCGTCGCGGTAGCGACCGTTACCCTGCCGTTCCTCAAACCGGCGATGATCGGCGCCGGAATCGTCGCGTTCCTGATGTCGTTCGAGAACTTCAATACGACGCTGATGCTTGTCGGCTCCGACGCCACGCTGCCCGTCGCCATGTACGCGCGGCTGCGCCAGGGTTCGACGCCGGTATTGAACGCGATCAGCGTCATGCTGATTCTCGCCTCGGCGCTTTTGGCGCTGGCAATGGTCCTGTTGGCGCGCCAGGATGGCGGGTCGGATCGAAGCTGACCCGCGGGTCAGCGGCCGGCGCGCTGCGGCCGCAACGAGATCTTGTTGGTGCAGGATTCGCTGTTTGTCTCGCCCGAGAAAACGCCATCCCGGAAATAGCCGCGGATCGTCGTGTCGTCGCCGAAGGGGCGCGCACGCGCGATCATTTCCCCGTCGGTCTCGATGTAGGCGTCGAACGTATCGATGAGCAGTCCGGGCGTTCGATAGTGATAGATCTCGCCGGCGACATTGCCGTCCTTGATTTGCATGCGATAGGGCACGACGGCGGGGCAGCTAGTATCGCCGCGGTTGCGCACGGCGCGCCCTTCCCACGCGCCATCGAGTTGCGCAAGGTCCGGAGCCGGGCGATTTGCGCAGGCGGAAATCCCAGCAAGCAATATGGCGGCGAGAATTGGACGACGGCGCACGCTTCGCTCGTTGGCGACTCCGGTAATGTGGGTTGATTTCGCCGCCAGTCTTTGCATTCCGGCATGAGAGTCAAGCCTCCCGAGCCACTCGACGTGGAATGCCGCTGCAAGCAAAAGCACGATTTATGATCCGAAGGCGCGGCCATCGCGGCGGCTGGGGGCGATACCGGCTCCGCAATTCTGCGATCCGCGGCCGCCAATCCTGCGAGTCGTGCGCGTCTTCGATGATGGTGCCAAAGGCGCGGGCGCTCCCCGGGCGCCGCCGGCGATCAGGTCGACGATCAGCTCGTCACGCCACAGCACGGGCTACCCCTTTCGGCTCGTCATACGCCGATATATTAGCAGTAAGAAATTCATATTGATTGTGCCCCGGCCGCGGCCCCGCGCAATCAATGCAAACATCTGATATTCCGCCGAATTTCACATTTCCGTGAGTCCACTGATCGGCCTTGAACTGCCACCTTAAAGATGGCATTGTTCAACCATGAACACCCCCGATGCTAGCCGCCGCCGCAAGCCGTCCAAGCCCGCGCACGATCTGTCCGACTTCAAATCGGGAAAGCTTGTAATCGCCCGCTCGGCGCTCGCCGGCGCGGCGGCGATGGGAATGAGCAAGGCTGACATCAAGACGGCGCTCGCCAGCCTCGATCCGGCGTATTTTTACAAGAGCATGCCGGCCGCGCAGATGCCCGGCGCTGCGATGGACGTCTACCACCTGCCCCATGCCGGCCGCGCGATCTACGTCAAGTTTGTCCGCGCGCCGAGCGGCGTTTACTTTCTCACCAGCTTCAAGGAACGATAGACCATGCCCGCCACTCCACCCTTGACCAAGTGCCTCGCCTGCGGCGGCGCGACCGTGCGCGCGACGCGACGGAACACCATCACCTATCGCGGCCGGTCGGCGACCTACGATGCGCCCGGCTGGTGGTGCGCCAAGTGCGGCGAGGGATATTTCGACGACGCCGACCTCGATCACTACGACCGGGCGCTGGCCGACCTCAAGGCCGAGGTCGAGGGCGTGCTCAAGCCGGCCGAGGTCCGGCGCATCCGCGAGAAGACCGGCCTGTCGCAGCGTACGGCGGGCCGCGTGCTCGGCGGCGGCGTCCACGCCTTCCAGAAATACGAAAGCGGCAGCGCCACGGTGTCCGACGCGATGGCGAATCTGTTGCGCGCCATCGACAAGCATCCGGCCGTGCTCCGCACCTTGTGCAAGGCCAAGGGCGTCGCCCCCGCCGACCGCAAGCGCGCCGCGCGCCACAAGCGCAGCGCCTGAGCGATGCCGGCTCCGCGAACGACCTTCGGGATCGTCGATGTCGGCGACATGCTCGACAAGGCGACGCGGGAGCTCGACCGGCTTAAAGCCACCGAACGCGATGCCGAAGTACGCGACCATGCTGTCAATTTCGCGTGGACCGCGTGGCACATCGCCGACTGGGCCTGGGAAGAGATCAAAGACGCCGGGCGCGTCGCCGAGATCACCGCGAAAGTCGCAGCCGCGCTCGCCGGCGATACCAAATGGCAGAACGCACAACCGCTCAACCGGTTCCGCGAATACATCCGGCAAACGTTCATACCCGACCTCGAATACTGCGGCCCGGTCGCCGTCCAAACCAAGCACCGCGAGCAAAGCGATCCGAGACTTCGCGCCGACCTTGCGGCGCTCGTCAGCGTTCGCGTCGAGCGCCCGCTGATCGAAAACGCCGTCGTTCCGTTCTTTTTCGCGCCGAGCGAGTACGTCGTTTCGCCGGCGATCGATATGGTGCAACTTCGCGCCACCGCCAAGTACGACGAGGCCGCTGGCAAGTCGCAAGCGGTGCCGATTTTCGAGCGCATTCTGGCTGGCTGGCGCAATGCGCTCACGACGCTCCAACTCATTTAGGCCCCGCCTCACGCCGCGCCCCGCGTCAGCACGTCGTTGAAATCCATGCCCTGCGGCGGGCGGGCGACACGGATCGTCCGTCCCGGCCGCCAATATGCGCGCGGCGTTGAAAAACGTTGCGCCTTGCGTCCCAAACCGGCGCGGACTTGGAAGGAAACCTTGACCTTCCTAGAACTGGAATGATTATTCTGCCAATATGTCGACCGGCACTGCCCTTC
>DATFES010000406.1:0-4206 GCA_035250945.1 Alphaproteobacteria bacterium
GAGGGCCGGCCGTTCTTCTACTTCGCCTATGGCGCCGCGGTCAGCGAGGCGGCGATCGACACGCTCACCGGCGAGAACCGCATCCTGCGCGTCGACATACTCCACGATGTTGGCAAATCGCTCAATCCGGCGATCGATCTCGGACAAGTCGAGGGTGGTTTCGTGCAAGGCGCGGGCTGGCTGACCATGGAGGAGCTGGCGTGGGACGACCGCGGCCGCCTCGCCACCCACGCGGCTTCGACCTACAAGATTCCCGCCTGCTCCGACCGTCCGCTCGACATGCGGATGAAGCTGTTCGAGCGCGGCGAAAATGTCGAGGAAACGATCTTCCGCTCGAAGGCGGTGGGCGAGCCGCCGTTGATGCTCGCCATCTCGGCGTTTCTCGCGCTCTCCGACGCACTCGCCAGCGTCGGCGATCACGCGATCTATCCGTCGCTCGACGCTCCGGCGACGCCCGAGCGGATCTTGACGGCGGTCGAGCGGATCAAACGCGCGGCGAAGCGCTGATTGCGGGGAAACGCGGCGATGGAATTTCTGCTTGTCTGGCTCGAAGCCTTCGTTCGCTGGCTGCATGTCATCGCCGGCGTCGCCTGGATCGGCACGTCGTTCTACTTCATCCATCTCGACTACAGCTTGAAGGCGCGCCCGGGGTTGCCGCAAGGCGCGCACGGCGAGGCGTGGCAGGTTCACGGCGGCGGCTTCTACCACATGGTGAAGTACGTCGTGGCGCCGGCGCGGATACCCGACGAGCTGACATGGTTCAAGTGGGAAGCCTACGCGACGTGGTTCTCGGGTCTGGCGCTGGTGGTCCTCGTCTACTACCTGGGCGCCGAGCTCTATCTGATCGACCGGCACGTACTCGACGTGTCGCCTCCGGCGGCGATCGCACTCAGCGTCGGCAGCCTCGTCGTTGCATGGCTCGCTTATGAATTTCTATGCCGCTCGACGCTCGGGCGAAACGAGGGGTTGCTGGCCGCGGTCGGCTTCGCGCTGCTGCTGACGCTCGCATTCGGCTTCACGCGAGTGCTAAGCGGTCGCGGCGCCTTCATGCAGATGGGCGCGGTGATCGGAACGATCATGGCGGCCAACGTGCTGATGGTGATCATCCCCGGGCAGCGCCGCGTCGTCGCCGATTTGCTCGCCGGGCGGACGCCCGATTCCGAATACGGCCGGCGGGGCAAGCAGCGCTCGCTGCACAACAACTATCTTACGCTCCCGGTCGTCTTCGTCATGATCGCCAATCATTACCCGCTCGTCTTCGCCAGCCGCTGGAATTGGCTGATCCTGGGGCTGGCGATCGTCATCGGCGCGGCCGTCCGCCATTTCTACAACCAGCGGCACCGCGGACTGCCGTCGCCATGGTGGACGTGGGCCGTGGCGGCCCTTTGCGCCGCGGCGATCGTCGGGATGAGCGCGCTCGGACCAGCCGATGATCGGGGCGAATCGCGATCCGGCGCTCAGGCGCCGCGTTTCGCCGAGGTGGAGGAAATCGTCATCAGCCGTTGCGCCGCCTGTCATGCGGCCGAGCCAGTGTGGGCGGGAATCGTCGCCGCGCCCAAGGGCGTGATGCTCGACACGCCCGAGCGCATCCGCCTGCAGCGCCGCGCCATCGCGCTGCAAGCGGCGTGGACAAACGCCATGCCGCCTGGAAATCTCACCGAAATCTCCTCCGAGGAGCGAGCGGCGTTGGCCCTATGGGCGGCCGCGACGCGTTAGGTTCCGAGCACTGGCTGCATACATCAAGCGGCGCGGCGATGCCGGATTGACTTGCCGCGGGCGTGCGGCGCACTCATTCTCGTTTTACCTGTCAGCAGGCGGAAATCGGCCGGCCGAGACGCCTCGGGTGCGGTGGATCGATGGCGATGCAGGGATCGGCGACACAGTACCTGCGCTTCACGCTCGCGTGCATTTGCCTCGGCCTGCTATTCGCCTGCACGCCGACGCCAACGCCCGCGGTCCATTACGGCGAGGGCATCAATGTATATGTCGTCCGCCATGGCTGGCACGCGGGAATCGTCATCGCGCGCGACAGCCTGCCGCAAGATCGTCTGCCCGAGGCTGATGATTTTCCGCACGCCCGATACTTCGAGTTCGGATGGGGCGACCGCGAGTACTATCCGGCCCTCGATCCGACGCCAAGCATGGCGCTCCAGGCCGCCGTCGCGTCGACGGCAGCGACGATACGCTTGCGCGGGCTGGACGAAGCGCCGACCGGCGTCGGTCCCGATGTCGAAGTCGTTGGCCTATCGTTGACTCGGGCCGAACTCGATCGTCTCAGCGCGGAAATCGCCGCCGATTTCGACCGGCCCGATGGGGATCGCGCCGCGGTTATCGCCCGCCATGCATCGAGCGCCAGCAATTTTTATCCGGCACACGGGCAGTTCCATCTGTTCAACAACTGCAATACCTGGGTGGCGACCAAACTGGCGGCCGCCGGCTTGCCCGTTTCGCCGTCGGGCGTGGTTACCGCCGGAGATGTAATGGCCCGCCTGCAGAATCTACCGACGGCCCGCCGCATCGGCAGATATCGCGGCGACGGCGCCGTGCATCCATTTTCTGCGGTAAGGCATACGCCTCGCATGACAAACGGCCGCACCATTGGGCGCGGCGGCGTGACCGCTGGCGTCGAGCAGTATCGTCCCCGAACCGGCGCAATATAGCATCACCGCAGGCTGTCGAGGTCTGCTCAAGTGCCGACTCGATGCGACGCAAAGGAGTACGCGATGAAATTTATCAATTCGCCTGCGGCCAAGGCCGCAAAACTTCCGTTTAGTCAGGCGGTGCGCGTCGGAAACGTCCTCTACCTCTCGGGTGCGCTCGGCAACGCGCCGGGAAAGGCGGAGCTGGTGACGGGCGGCATCGAGGCCGAAGCCCGGCAGACAATGGAGAATATTGGCGCAGTGCTGCGCGAGAACGGACTGTCCTTCGCCGACGTTTTCAAATGTACCGTCATGCTGGCGGACATGTCGAAATGGGCGGACTTTAACGAGGTTTACTTGACCTACTTCCACCCAGACCGGTTGCCCGCTCGCTCGGCTTTCGGCGCTAGCGGGTTGGCGCTCGGTGCGCAGGTTGAAGTGGAATGCTGGGCTTATGCCGGGGAATGACGCGCGTCGCTTGACGAGTTATCACCCAGGCGCACCGCGTGCGCAGTCTTATGATGGTGCCCTCGGGCGCCGTGAGCGGAAGCGGCCTGCCAGCATGCCGACAGTGGCTCGTCAACCGGTCACGCACAATGTTGACGTACATGGCCGAGCGGTATCGCCGTCAAGCTTAATAAGAATCTTGAGCCGTTACGGTTGGTCTTGGTTATCCAGTTGGATACAATCTATCATCGCGTTGCTAGTAGCGAACCGGATCCAGAAATGAATTGGCGCCTTTGGACGCGCGGAGATTTCATCGCCATACTTCTGGTGATCGCAGTGCTCGGCGCTATCTTTCTCGTCTCTGTCAATGACTCGAGCTTGGGTCGTACCTCCCATCCGCGCTTTGGTCCGGAGTGGACATGCACGTATCCGGGATATGGCGGTCCGGTCTGCGTCAAGAAGACGCTGTCGAAGAGTGACGAGTTGAACTATGGCACCACCAGTCAGTAGTGGCACAACAAGCACTCTGTCGCGATATGCTGTAGTGAAAGACACCCGCCTCTCGGCGTGTCCGTTATTTTGGCGTCCCCTGGGGGATTCGAACCCCCGTTTGCGCCGTGAGAGGGCGCCGTCCTGGGCCTCTAGACGAAGGGGACCCTGAAAACATCGGCGGGCAGTCTTGAGCCGCCGCCGGCGCAACGCCCCGTTACATAGCCGAAGCCCTGACCTGCTTCAAGCCGCCAGCTTGTCTCGCCTCGCGCTACGCCCGCCGGCGCCCCTCGCCCCCCGAAGCGGCGTGACGCTGCGCGCTGGCGAGGAACGCCTCGACGTGGGCGGCCTCGGTGTCGAACGCCGTCACCAGCCGCAGCGTCGGCGAATCCGGCGTCAGCCAGCGATAGAACTTGAACCCGTCGCGCTCGAGGCCTTGGATGACCCGTTCCGGCAACGTGACGAAGATCTCGTTCGCCTCGACCGGGTGCTCGATGCGCGCACCCTCGACGCCGGCCAGGCCCGCGGCGAGTTCGGCCGCCGCGGCATTGGCGTGGCGCGCGTTGGCCAGCCACAGATCGTCGGCGAGATACGCCGCCATCTGGGCGGAAAGGAAACGCATCTTCGACCA
>DATFES010000543.1:0-4716 GCA_035250945.1 Alphaproteobacteria bacterium
CGGGCCAGCCACGCTTTGGTCGAGCGGCTGCGCGCCTCGCGACATTTCTCTCTGGTCACGAACGGTCAGCACGGACTTTCCGAAAGCGAGCTCAAGATACTGTTCGACTACCGGTATTCGCTCTCGACGCGGACGACCTCCGAATCATTCGCGCCTGCTGCATTGCGGCGGGGATTGGAGGCGACGCTTGCCGGACTTGCCTCGTCGGCCGCACCGCTGCTCAAGCGCACCGCTTTTGCCGACCCGACCGGGCAGTTTCTCGATGTGGTGCGTCAGTGGGCGCCCGCACGACAGCCGCGGCAGGTGATGGGGGCGTGGTTCGCCGAGACGAGCGACCGCGCGCTGATCCTCGCCCGCAGCCGGGCGACGGGGCTCGACCTCGAAGCCCAGGAAACCGCGCATGACGCCATTATCGCGGCGTTCGCAGCGGCGCGCAGCGGGTCGAACATGCGGCTCGTATTGAGCGGCGCGCCGGTGTTCGCCGTCGAGATCAGCCGCGACATCCGGCGCGAGATGACGGTCATCGGCGGCCTTGCGTTGGCCTTCGTCGGAGCGATGGTACTTTTCTGGGTTCGATCGCCACGCCTCTTGCTGATAGTCAGCGTTCCGCTCGCTGCCGCGACGATCGTCGCGACGGCGGTCGTACAGTCGGCGTTCGGCTTTGTCCACGGCATTACGTTGGGATTCGGGATGACCATGCTGGGGGTCGTGGCCGACTACCCGATCCATTTTCTCGGGCATCGAGTGCCGGGAGAGACGTCGATATCGACGATCGGCCGCGTGTGGCCGACGATCTTCCTCGGAGCGGCGACGACTGCGATCGGTTTTGGAGCGATGCTGGTATCGAGCTTTCCCGGCCTTTCGCAACTCGCCGTATTCGCCGTCGCGGGCCTCATCGTCGGCGCCGTTGTCACGCGATGGGCGTTGCCGTATTTCGTGCCGATCGATGCGCCGGTTCCGCACGGCGGCGTGGAGTCCGTTTCGGCGAATCGCCTCGGACGATGGCGTTGGGCGGCGCTCGCGGTCCCAGCGCTCGCCGTGGGTTACCTGGCCGGCGCTTCCGGCGAGTTTTGGGAGCGCGACCTGGCGCGGCTGAGCCCGGTGCCGCGGGCGCGTCAGGAGCAGGATCGTGAATTGCGCGCCCAGCTCGGCGCGCCGGACGTCCGTCATCTGATCGCGGTGCGTGGAGCGACCGCGGACCGCGCTTTGGAGACGAGCGAGGCGCTTGCGCCCCGGTTGGAGAAACTGGTCGCGGCGAACGTCATCTCGGGTTACGAAATGGCGGCCCTCTACCTCCCGAGCACGACCGCTCAGAAGGCCAGGCTCTCGGCGATCCCGCCGTCGGCCACGCTGGAGGCGAGTCTTTCCGAGGCGCTGTCCGGACTGCCGTTTCGCGACGACGCGTTTGCCCCGTTCCTCGCCGACGCCATATCGGCCAAGAGGCGCGGCGCGCTGACCTACGACGCGGTTACCGGAACCGCGCTAGGCGCGCGCGTCGAACCTTTTCTTTTCTCGGGACAAGAAGGCTGGACTGCGGTCGTGGCGTTGAGCGGGATCAAGGACACGAAGTCGCTTGGCGAGGCGTTATCCGACCTGGTCGGCGAGAACGGGCTCTACATCGACGTCAAATCGGAAACCGAGGCGATCGTTTTGTCCTATCTCGGCGAAACCATGCTGGCGCTGGTATTTGGCGCCGCCGCCTTGTTGATTTCGCTGTTCGTCGGGCTGCGCCATATGAGCCTCGTCATTCGGACCGTTCTGCCGCTCGCCTCGACGATATTCGTCACCGTGGCCGTGCTGCACGCCGTCGGAATTCGTCTGACCTTGTTCCACCTCGCCGCGTTGCTCCTCGTTGTTGGGCTCAGCATCGACTATGCGCTGTTCGCCAACCGCTCGACGGTCGACGCGTCGGAACGACGACGGACGAACAGAGCGCTCTTCGTCTGCGCCGCCACTACCGTCGCGACATTCGGCCTGCTGGCGTTCAGCAAAGCGCCGATCCTCAATGGCATCGGCTTCACGGTGGCGATCGGCGCGTTTTGTGCTATTGCGTTCTCGCGCCTTTTCGCCCGTCGGCCCGGAGCCGATCGATCGACATGACCCCGCTTGCCATCACCGCTTACACCGCGACAAGCGCGCTCGGGCGCGGGCTGGCGGCGATGCGCACTGCGCTTGAAGCGGGCAGAAGCGGGCTCGCGCCGTGCGATTTCGAGGATGTCGAACGCGGCTATATCGGCCGCGTCGCCGGCCTCGAGGACGAAAAACTTCCCGAACGGTTCGTCCGGTATGACTGCCGCAATAACAGACTGGCCTGGGTCGGCCTCGGCCAAGACGACTTTCTTGCCGCCGCCGCATCGGCCCGCGATCGATATGGCGCGGCGCGCGTCGCCGTCGTGCTCGGCACCAGCACGTCCGGCATATTGGCGACCGAACATGCATACCGACGCCGCGATCCGAAGACAGGCGCACTTCCGGCCGATTTCGACTTCGTGCGAACGCACGATTTGCTATCGGTCTCGCAATACGTACGCGTGGCGCTCGGACTGCTCGGCCCGGCGATCACGATATCCACCGCGTGTTCGTCGAGCGCGCAGTCGTTCGGACGTGCCGCGCGGTTGATCGCCGCCGGCGTCGTCGACGCGGCGATCGTCGGCGGGATCGATAGTCTTTGTCAGACCACGCTCAGGGGCTTCGCCTCGCTCGAACTCATATCGCCCGATCGGTGCCGTCCGTGCGACGTCGAACGCGATGGAATCTCGATTGGCGAGGCAGCCGGTTTTGCGATCCTCGAACGTCCAGCCGCCTCGCCAGGCGGCCTCCGTCTGCTTGGCTTCGGCGCCAGCGCCGACGCTCATCATATGTCGGCGCCGCATCCCGGGGGCGAGGGCGCGCGCCTGGCAATGACTGCGGCTCTGGCCGACGCCGGGATTGGCCCCGACCAGATCGATTACGTCAACCTCCACGGCACGGGAAGCCGGATCAACGATGCCGCCGAGGATGCGGCGCTGGTTGCCGTCTTCGGGCCCGGCAAACCATGCAGTTCGACGAAAGGCTGGACCGGACATGCGCTTGGCGCGGCGGGAATCCTCGAGATGGCGATAGCGGCGCAGGCGCTCGCACAAGGTCTCCTTCCCGGCTGTCTGGGCATGAGACGCGTCGATCCGGCGCTCCGCTCGGAAGTGCTGACCGAGAATGTCCGCCGGCCGCTTCGCACCATTCTCAGCAATTCGCTGGGCTTCGGGGGGAACAATTGCAGCCTGATCTTGGGGATGACGGCGTGATGCGATGTTTCGTCAGCGGTATCGGGATTCTAGCGGCGGGATTCGAGGGGTGGACGGCTTCCGCCGACATTCTCGCCGGCCGAATCGCATACGTGCCGCAACCCTTGGCGCCACGGCCGCCCGACATTCTACCGTCGACCGAGCGCCGCAGGGTGGGACTATCGGCGCGGCTGGCGGTTCTCGTGTCGCTCGAAGCGACCCGGGCGGCCGGCGAGCCGGCGGAGAACCTTGCCAGCGTCTTTGGATCGTCGAACGGCGACCCGGCGGTGGTTCACGCCATTTTGGAAGCGCTCGCCACGCCCGAGAAACAGGTCTCGCCAACGCAATTCCACAACTCGGTGCATAATGCGGCGGCAGGATATTGGGGCATCGGCACCGGATCGCGCGCCGACACGACGAGCATCGGCTGTTATGATTTTACGTTCGGCGCGACGATGCTTCAGGCGGCGGCCGAATTGGTCAGCGGAGGGCGCGCGGTGTTGGCGTGCATATATGACGCACCGATGCCCGAGCCGCTCGCCGCGTTGCGGCCCACTCCCGCGCCGTTTGCCGCCGCCTTCGTCTTGACGTCGGAGCGACGCGCAAGCTCGACGGCTCGCCTCGAGCTCGAATTCACCGCGCGCCCCGCGCGGCCGACTGGCGTTCCCGCCATTCCGTGCCTTGCGGAATTGATGCACGGAAACCCGGCAGCGCGAAGTCTTCCGTTGCTCGCGCTGTTGGCGCGCCAGCAATCCGGAAGTGTCGAGACCGCATGCCACGACGACGCATGCCTGACCATCGAAGTCGAGCCATGTCCGCAAGCGTGAACGTCGCTGCCTTGGTTCCGCAACGCGACAGCATGTGCCTGTTGGATTCGGTTGAAACCTGGGATGCGAACCGCATCGTGTGTCGCGCCGTCTCGCATCGCGCGCTTAACAATCCATTGCGCCGCGCCGGAGTCCTGCCGGCTCCGTGCGGCGTCGAATACGGGCTGCAAGCGATGGCGGCGCACGGCGCGCTCGCCGGTAGGCCGCCGCGGCGGACTGGGCTGCTCGCCAGTTTGCGCCGGATGCGGTTCTACGTCGAACGGCTCGACGACATCGCCGACGCCCTCGTCGTCGAAGCGCGACGGTTGAGCGAAGATCCGCGCCTCCTGGTCTACGAGTTCGCGATCTCGGCTGGCGGGCGGCGATTGCTCGACGGCCGCGCTATCGTGGTCGAGTCTCCGCCAAAGGCTGCCGGGTCATGAGGCGCGCGCTTGTCACCGGCGGGAGCGGCGCCATCGGCGCGGCGATCTGTCGCCGCCTCGCGCAGGACGGCGTCCACGTCGTCGTGCATGCCCATCAGCATGCAACGCAGGGCGAAATCGTCGTGCGGTCGATCCGCGAGGCCGGAGGATCCGCCGCCGTCGTGGCTTTCGATATTACCGATTCCCAGGCGAGCGCGGCGGCGATCG
>DATFES010000098.1:0-2495 GCA_035250945.1 Alphaproteobacteria bacterium
GTTCCTCGACGCGGTCGGTCGCGGCGGCGACCTGGCGGTCGATCTCGCGCCGCGCGGCGGCGTGGCGGCTGGCCAGCGTGTTGATCGCCGTCGCCAAGGCGGCAAGCCAGGGAAATCGTGCCGCATCGATGGTGCCGTCGCGCCCGGTCTCGGCGACGAATTTGGTCTCGGCGGCCAGCGCCGTCCCCGGACGCAGTAGACGCGACCAGACCGCGAGCGCCAGTACGGCGAATCCGGCGGCTGCCGCCAACGCCGCAAATGCGATCACGGCGGGTGTGGCCGGGCTGCCGCGCACATGCTCGGCGAGCGCACCATCGGCGAGGATTACGAGGCCGATCAGGCCCGCGAAGACGACCGCCGCGATCGCGAACGCGGCGCCCACCCAGATCGCCCATCTTCCCAGCGGCGTCATGCGTCCGGTCGCCACGTCGCGAGGGTCGCTTACGACGCGGCTTCGGCGAGCAGGCGCTTGACGCGATCGACCAGCTCGCGGGTCGAGAACGGTTTGGTAATGTATTCGTCGGCGCCCAGAGCCAAGCCCTTCTCGCGCTCGACCTCGCGGCTCTTGGCGGTCAGCATGATGATCTTGACCCCGCGGGTGGCCGGATTGCCGCGAACCTTCTGGCACACCTCGTAGCCGTCGATTCCCGGCGTCATGAGATCAAGAAGAATAAGGTCGGGGGCGCGTTCGGCCAGCGCCTTGAGCGCCTGCTCGCCGTCGCGCGCCACGCGCACCTCGAATCCGGCCTGTTTCATGAGGAATTCGAGCGACAGCACGATATTCGGCTCGTCGTCGACCACCAGCACCGACCGCTTCATCGCCGGTCTCCTCCCTGCAAGGCTGCCCTTGGTCAACCTCCGCGCGCGTGGCCAGCCATTTTATCGTTGTTTTGGCAAGCTTAACGCCGCCGGCCCCCGCTTGTCACTTAAGCCCTCGCAAAGCGGCAGACGCCACGGGTCCATGCTATAGAGGCGTACATGACCACGACCTCGCCTTCCGACGCCGGGCGGATTCCCGAGCGGCCGCCCGGCATTCCGGTGACGCTATTGACCGGCTTTCTCGGCAGCGGCAAGACGACGCTGCTCAACCGGCTGCTCCACGACCCGCGACTCACAGATACGGCCGTCATCGTCAACGAGTTCGGCGAGATCGGCCTCGACCATCATTTTGTCGAGGCCAGCTCGGCCGACATGGTGGTGATGAACAGCGGCTGCCTGTGCTGCACGGTGCGCGGCGATCTCGTGGACACGATGCGGCGGCTTTATATGCAGCGGGTGCGCGGCGAGGTGCCGCAGTTCCGCCGCGTCATCATCGAAACGACCGGACTGGCCGACCCAGCTCCGATCCTCCACACGCTGATGGAGGACCCGCTGCTCGAAGCCTATTACCGCCTCGACGGCGTGGTGACGACGGTCGATGCCGTCAACGGCGCGAGCCAACTCGAAGCGCAATTCGAATCGGTGAAGCAGGCGGCGGTTGCCGACCGCATCGTGCTGACCAAGACCGATCTTGCCGCGAGCGACCGCAGCAAGGCGCTACAGGCACGCCTCGGCCGGCTCAATCCAGGCGCGCCGGTGATCGTCGCCGTCAACGGCGCCGCCGATCCCAGCGACCTGCTCGAGACCGGACTTTGGAACCCCGAGACAAAGATCGCCGACGTCAAGCGCTGGTTGCACGAAGAGGCGTACTCGGGTCACGGCCACGATCATCATGACCACAGCCACGAAAGCGACCATGGTCATGGCGGCCGAGACCAGGACCCGCACGACGTCAATCGCCACGACCGGCGCATTCGGGCCCATTGCCTGGTCGTCGAAGAACCGCTCGAGTGGGACGCCTTCGCCATGTGGCTCGGCTCGCTCATCCGCATGCGCGGCGATGACATGCTCCGGATCAAAGGCGTCCTGAACGTCAGGGGCGAAGCCGGGCCGATCGCGCTTCACGGCGTGCAGCAGGTATTTCATCCGCCCGCGCGGCTCCCGGAATGGCCCGACGACGATCGGCGCTCGAAACTGGTTTTCATCACCCGCGACATCGAGCGTGCGTTTCTCGAACGATCGCTCAACGCCTATCGCGACGCCACGGCCGCGCCGCCGACGACGCCGCCGACCGAGAATCTCTAACCCCCGGTCCGGTCGGCGAGCGCGGCGGCGATCTGCGCGATGGGCGTCTTCCAGTCGCCCGGGCGCGGTTGGCGAAACAGCCGCATGGTCGGATACCACGGACTGTCGCTGCGCGCGATCATCCAACGCCAATCGGCCGGCGTCGGGATCAATGTCCAGACCGGCTTGGCGAGCGCGCCGGCGAGATGGGCGACCGCCGTATCGACGGTGACGATGAGATCGAGCGCGGAGATGGCGGCCGCCGTGTCGGCGAAATCGGTCAAGCGCGGCGCGAGGTCGACGATCGGACAGGCGCCGGCGACGTTGCAAAGCATCTGCGAATTGTCGCCGATTTGCAGCGAATAGAAGGCCACGCCGCGCACAGCAAGGAC
>DATFES010000560.1:0-2479 GCA_035250945.1 Alphaproteobacteria bacterium
ATCGGGCCGGCTCATGGTGGGCCGGGGCGGATCCGGCGGACGAGCCAGCGAAGGAGCCCAGTGTCGTGAGCGTCGCCCAGAAATCCGGGCAATTCCCGCCCGTGATGCCGACATACAATCGGGCCGACGTCGCGTTCGATCGCGGCGAAGGCGTCTATTTGTATGCGGTCGACGGCCGACGCTATCTCGACTTCGCCTGCGGCATCGCCGTGACCGGTCTCGGCCACGCGCATCCCCATTTGGTCAAGGCGGTTTGCGAACAGGCGCAGAAGGTGTGGCACACCTCGAACCTCTTCCGCATTCCGCTGCAAGAACAGGCGGCCAAGCGGCTGGTCGAGCAAACCTTCGCCGATACGGTGTTCTTCACCAATTCGGGCGCCGAGGCGCTCGAATGCGTGATCAAGACGATCCGCAAGTATCACAGCGCCGCCGGCAATCCGCAGCGCTGGCGCATCGTCACCTTCGAGGGCGCCTTTCATGGCCGCACGCTGGCGACCATCGCCGCCGGCGGCCAGACGAAGCATCTCGAGGGCTTCGGCCCCAAGGTCGACGGCTTCGACCAGGTGCCGTTCGGCGACCACGAAGCGCTCGAGAAGGCGATCGGGCCGGAGACCGCCGGCATTCTGATCGAGCTTATCCAGGGCGAAGGCGGCATTCGCGTCGTGCCGCCGCAGTGCTTGCGGGGACTGCGCGAGCTGGCCGACAAGCATGGCCTGCTGCTCGCCTTCGACGAAGTGCAGACCGGCATGGGCCGGACGGGCAAGCTCTTCGCGCACGAATGGGTGGGCGTGACGCCTGACGTGATGGGCGTCGCCAAGGCGCTCGGCGGCGGCTTTCCGGTCGGCGCTTGTCTCGCCACCGCCCAGGCGGCGAGCGGAATGACCGCCGGCGCGCATGGTTCGACATACGGCGGAAACCCGCTCGCCATGGCGGCGGCGAACGCGGTGCTCGACATCATGCTGGCCGACGGATTCATGGAGCACGTCCAGCAGATGTCGAGCCATCTCGGCCAGGCGCTCGCCGGGATCGTCGACCACAACAAGGATGTCTTCGAGGAATCGCGCGGCGCCGGTCTGCTGCGCGGACTGAAATGCCGGCCGTCCAACACCGAGGTCTGCGCGGCGTTCCGCGCCCGCGGTTTGTTGACGCCGACCGCCGGCGACAATGTCGTGCGGATCGTTCCGCCGCTCATCGTTCAGCCGGAGCACATCCAGGAAGCGACGGCGATGATCGAGGCGGCGTGCGCCGATTTGCGCGCGGCGCGGCCGAAGGCCGCCGCGGGCGGTTGACCCGACAGGGCGGCGACCGATGTCGGCGCCACGGCACTTCCTCGATCTCGATCGGCTCGAGACGGCGACACTGCGTCAAATCCTGGCGCTCGGCCTGGCGCACAAGCGTGGCGCGCCGCCGGCCGGGAACCCGCGCCCGCTCGCCGGCAAGATGCTGGCGATGGTGTTCGAGAAACCGTCGACGCGCACTCGCGTCTCCTTCGAAGTGGCGATTCGCCAGCTCGGCGGCGATGCGGTCATCCTGTCGCACAACGACACCCAGCTCGGCCGCGGTGAAACGATCGCCGACACGGCGCGCGTGCTGTCGCGCTATTGCGAGGCGATCATGTTGCGCACCACGGCCGAATCGAAACTCCACGAGATGGCGCGTTACGCCAGCGTGCCGGTGATCAACGGCCTGACCAACCGTACGCATCCCTGCCAGGTGATGGCCGACGTGATGACCTTCGAGGAGCACCGCGGCCCGATCGCCGGCAAGGCGATCGCCTGGTCGGGCGACGGCAACAACATGGCGGGGTCATGGATTCAGGCCGCCGCGCGCTTCACATTCGAATTGCGCCTGGCGTGCCCGGAAACGCTGCAGCCGCCGGCCGACATCTTGCGATGGGCGCGCGAGCAGGGCGCCAGGATTTCCGTCACCGGCGATCCCGAGGCGGCGGTGCGCGGCGCCGACTGCGTCGTCACCGATACGTGGCTGTCGATGGACTCCGAGGTTACGGGGACATCGACCTCGCGCGAGAAGCGGCACAATCTTCTGGCGCCCTATCGCGTCGACGAGCGGCTCATGGCGCTCGCCAAGCCCGAGGCCGTGTTCATGCACTGCCTGCCCGCGCACCGCGGCGAGGAGGTCACGGCGGCCGTCATCGACGGACCCCAGTCGATCGTCTGGGACGAAGCCGAAAACCGGCTCCACGTCCAGAAGGGCATCCTTGCCTGGTGCATGGCGTGAGCCCGCTCGCAGAAGTTTCGAGCCACCAAGGAAAGCCAAGGCACAAAGACGGAAAAACCGCTCGACAAAGCGAATTGAGCTGCACTTCGTGCCTTTGCGACTTTGTGGTTAATCGCGTCGATGATGATTGTCGGCGACCCGTTGCGTCACGATATATAATCCTTGCATGAACACGCCGACGCTCCTCGAAATCGCCAGCGACGATATCGTCCTGCCGTTTCAAATCGATCCGTTCGCCTTG
>DATFES010000561.1:0-6163 GCA_035250945.1 Alphaproteobacteria bacterium
GATACGTCCGCCCGATGGAAGGGCGACGAACTTGTCTTCGGCGGCGGCGAGCATGCCGGCCACGTCGTGGCGATCGAACAGCGCCTCGCCTTCTTGAGCCGGCTCGATCCGCTGGGCGAGTTCGGGATATCGTTCCTCGGCAAGCGCGACGAGCGCACGCGCCGCGGCGCGATCGTTGGCGACGATCCGGCGCGGATCGGAAGGCGCGAACTCGTCGAGCGCCTCGGCCAGTCCATCGCCGGTGTCAACGAGGCACGATGGCGCCGGCGCGCTCGCGCGGCGAGCGGCGATTTCCGCCCAGCGCGCGGCAAGCGCCGTCAGTTCATCCTCTATTGCATCAGGCGTGACGCCGGCCGCGCGTTCGCGAATGATGGCGCCAAGACCGGGGCCAATCGCGCGCTTGGCGGCATCTCGCAACGCGCGGCCATCGGCGCCGGCGAAACGTTTCGACACCGCCACGCCTCGCCCCCCCGGCAGCAGCACGACGAAACGACCGGGCAACGCTACCCGTCTTGCGACGCGGGCGCCTTTGTCGCCGCTCGCTTCCTCGATGACTTGCACGAAAACCGCGGCGCCGTCCGCCGGCGGGGCGCCGGTAACTTCGAGCAACGCGGGCCGATCGAGCCCGATGTCGATGAAGGCGGCGCCCATTGCGGCGGCGCGCCGGGTTATGCGGCCAAGATAGATGCTGCCGGAAGCACCCGCACGCAGCCGCGGCGCGGCATGAAAATCGACCAGTTTGCCGGCGACGATCGCCGCCGCGCGCACGCGCCGCGGCGTCGCTTCGATCAACAATTCATCGAGCGTTGCAGCCATGATCGATCGAGGCAGTCGCGACGCCGATGCCGGCGCCGCGCAGCATGGAAGCGGCGTTGAAGAGATCGAGCCCCACGACGTTGGTGTAGGATCCGTTGATGTGGCGGACGAACGCCGCGGCGCGGCCCTGCACCGCATATCCTCCTGCCTTGCCGCGCCATTCGCCGCTTGCCAGATAGGCGTCGATTTCCTCCGCCGCCAACCGCTTGAACGATACGGTCGTCGTGACCAGGCGCGCCGAAACGCGGCCATCGGCGCGCGCCACCGCGATGCCGCCATGCACGCGGTGCCGCCGGCCCGACAACAAGGAAAGACATGCGCGCGCCGCGTCGGCAGTTTCCGTTTTCGGCAGCATACGCCGACCGCAAGCAACGATGGTGTCGGCGGCGAGCACGACCGCGCCGGAATGCCGCGCCGCGCCGGCGCGCGCCTTCTCCCCCGCCAGGCGCAACGCCGTCTGATGCGGGAGTTCGGTTTTCAAAGCATTCTCGTCGACGGCGCTCGGTTCGACGACATCGGGTTCGATGCCGATCTGACGTAGCAGTTCGAGCCGGCGCGGCGAAGCCGAGGCTAGCACGAGGCGCGGCATCGAACTCGATGGCAATCGGCGCCCCGGGCCAAGACCGGGACTATTTGTAACGGAAGGTGATCCGACCTTTGGTCAGATCGTAGGGGGTCATCTCAACGTTGACGCGATCGCCGGCCAGAACGCGGATACGATTCTTTCGCATTTTGCCCGAGGTATGGGCGAGCACCTCATGATTGTTGTCGAGCCGCACCCGGAACATCGCGTTCGGCAGCAACTCGGTGACTACCCCGGGGAACTCGATCAGGTCTTCTTTTGGCATCAAGCCTCGCAGGCAATGGTTTCGGGCGGCGGGAAAGGTGGCTCTTCCGCGTCCCCGGGTCAAGCCCAACCGAAGCCGACGTGGGCCCGTATCGTTCGCATCGCCGCTTGCGCAACTCAGAGCCGCTTAAACGGCAGGCGCGGTTAGGGGAAAGCGCGCCAAGATGCGCTGCCTGAGCGCGTCGCGTACCGCTCGATAGGCGGCGAGCCGGGTGTCGCGGTTGCCTTCCTCGTGAGTCGCGTCGTGAGTTGGCCAATATTCGACGTCGCAAGCCATCGTTCGGGTCATCTCGAGCGCGCGGTGATGCGCTTCCGGCGACAGCGTCACCACCAAATCGAACGACATGTCGGCGAGAAGATCGAATGTCTTGGCGCGGTGACGCTCGAGGTCGATGCCAAGCTCGGCCATGACCTCGACCGCCAAGGGGTCGATGTCGCTCGTACGCAGGCCGACCGAATCGACGAATATCCGCCGTCCGTGGAAGTGCTTGAGCAGCGCCTCGGCCATCGGCGAGCGGACCGCATTCTGGGTGCATGCGAAAAGCACGCTCGACGGCGAGGACGCGGCCGCGGTCATCCGCGAATGTGCAGAACGCAAATAAGCGTGAACAGCCGGCGCGCCGTATTGAGATCGAGCTCGACCTTGCCGACGAGCCGTTCGCGCAGCAGCTCCGAACCTTCGTTGTGCATCGCCCGTCGCCCCATATCGAGCGCCTCGATCTGGCTCGGACTCGCCCGCTTGATGGCGTCGTAATAGGTCTCGCAGATCGTGAAATAGTCCTTCACGACGCGCCGGAACGGCGCCAGGCCGATCATCACCTTGCCCAGCTCGCCGCCGCCCTGGTTGCGGATGTCGAAGACGAGGCGATCCTCTTCGAGGCCGAGATACAGCTCATAGGGCCCGCCGACGTCGCCGATCGGCGCGAAATGGTTCTCGTCGAGAAGATCGAAAATAGCGACGGCGCGCTCGTGTTCGACGTCGGGACTGCGGCGTACGACCGAGCGCTCGTCGAGATCGATTTTGACGATGCGCTGGCGACGCTCGCTCACCCGCGTTCTCGCTTCGGCCGCTTGCGTGCCCGCTTGACCGGCGCCTCCGCCGCCAGGCGCAACGCCACCGAGCGCGCGTGGGCGCCAAGTCCCTCCGCTTCGGCGAGCGCGACGCAAGCGGGTCCAAGACGCGCCAAGCCCTCCGCGCCGCAGGCGATCAACGAAGTCCGCTTCATGAAATCGTAGACGCCGAGTCCCGAAGAAAATCGCGCCGTTCGCGATGTCGGCAGAACGTGATTGGGTCCGGCGACGTAGTCGCCGAGCGCCTCGGGCGCGTAGCGGCCGACGAAGATCGCGCCGGCGTGCCGCACCGTCCGCAATAGCATCTCGGGTCGGGCGACGGCGAGCTGCAGGTGCTCGGGCGCCAGGCGATCGATCAGCGATGGAGCATCGGCGAGCCGGCGCACCAGAATGATCGCGCCGTGATTGTTCCAGCTCGCCCGCGCGATCGCCGCGCGCGGCAAATCGCCGAGCTGCGTCTCGACCGCGCTCGACACGGCGTCGGCGAAAGTGGCGCTGTCGGTGATGAGGATCGATTGCGCCACCGCGTCGTGTTCGGCCTGCGCCAGGAGGTCGGCGGCGATCCACTGCGGCGGACTCGTGCGATCGGCGATGATCACGACCTCCGACGGTCCGGCGATGAGATCGATGCCGACATCGCCGAACACCATGCGTTTTGCCGCCGCGACATAGGCGTTGCCCGGTCCGACGATCTTATCGACCGGCGCGATCGTCGCCGTGCCGTAGGCAAGCGCGGCGATCGCCTGCGCGCCGCCAAGACGATAAACTTCATCGACACCGCCGATCCGCGCCGCCGCCAGGACAAGCGGATCGATCTTTCCCTCGGGCGCCGGCACCGCCATGACTACGCGTCGGACGCCGGCGACCTTGGCGGGCACGGCGTTCATCAGGACCGAACTCGGATAGGCGGCCCGGCCCCCGGGTACGTAAAGTCCGACCGCGTCGAGTGCCGTCCAGCGCGCTCCAAGCGTCAGTCCAGCCGCGTCGCGAAACTTGAATCCCCGCGGCACCTGACGGCGGTGATAGGCCTCGATGCGGCGGCGCGCCATCGCGAGCGCGTCAAGCGCAGTCTTTGGGCACCGCGCGAGCGCCGAGGCGATATCGGCGTCAGCGACGCGCAGCGACTCGGCGGCGAATTCGACGCGGTCGTAACGCTTCGTATATTCGATCAGCGCGGCGTCGCCGCGGCGGCGAACGTCCTCGACTATGGCGGCGACGATCGAATCGACATTCGCCTCGGCGGCGCGCTTGACGGCGAGAAAGCCTTCGAACCGCTCGGGAAAGTCGCTGCTACGGGCGTCGAGCCTAAGCGGCACGCGCCACCTCGGCGATGCGATCGATCCACGGCGCGATCTGCGCATGGCGCGTCTTGAGCGCGGCCCGGTTGACGATCAGTCGCGACATCACATCAGCGATGCGTTCGATCTCGACCAGACCGTTTGCCCGCAGCGTGGCGCCGGTCGATACCAGGTCGACGACGCGCCGGCACAGGCCGAGCGCGGGCGCCAGTTCGACCGCGCCGTTGAGCTTGATGCATTCGGCCTGCACGCCGCGCGCGGCGAAATGTCGCCGGGTGATCTTCGGATACTTGGTGGCGACGCGGACATGGCTCCAGCGCGCCGGATCGTCCTTGCCGACCGTGTCTGCGGGGGCGGCCACGGCGAGACGGCAGCGGCCGATCGCAAGATCGAGCGGCGCGTAAATCTCGCCGTAATCGAACTCCATCAGCACGTCGTTGCCGGCGACGCCAAGCTGCGCCGCGCCGAAGGCGACGAACGTCGCGACATCGAAGCTTCGCGTGCGCACGATATCGAGATCGTCGATGTTGGTCGCGAAACGGAGCTGCCGCGCGCCAGAGTCGTCGAACGCCGGCTCGGGAGCGATTCCGGCCGCCCGCAGCAGCGGCATCACTTCGTCGAGGATGCGGCCGTTGGGCAGCGCCAGAACCAGTCTGTCGTTGGCGGGCAAGAGACCTCTCCTGTCGGGTCGCGGCGCCGATCGCGGCCGCGCATAAGCGGCCCGACCGACCTCAGGCGGTCTCGCCCAGCGGATGTTGCGGCCGCCAGGTCGTTGGCCACGGTTCGCCCATGTCTTCGACCCGGCAGGCGATGTCCGAGCCTTCCAGGCGAATCGCCGTGTCGCCGGCGAAGATCAAGAGCACCGCACCGGGTTCGCGTTCGATGTGCAGCAGTTCGAGGATCCGGCCGCGCTCGCGCTGATCCACGCCGTGCGTGCGGACCTGCCCCACGCCCTCGAAGCAAAGCCCGCACAGCACACGCTCATATGTCCGGCACGGTTCGATCGTCGGATCGGTCTCGCCGTTGCTCGGCACCGGCTTCGTCGGGATATCCGGCGCCTCCGGCATGTCACCAAGAATGTCGCTGCAGTTCTCCCAGCAAAAACGGTTCGCCACCAACACGAACCGCTGCTCGGCCGCCAGATACTTCATGTCGGAAATCTGGATTAGTGCGTCCTGCAAAACCGCCGAGACGACCTGAAGGTCCTCGTCGTCGACAACGCGCACCTTGAGCCGATCGCTCATGCCGCCCTCTCCCTCACCCGCTCGATTTCCGCGCCGCACGCGGCGAGCTTTTCTTCCAGCCGCTCATAGCCGCGGTCGAGATGATACACGCGATTGACCACCGTCTCGCCTTCGGCCGCGAGGCCGGCGATCACCAGGCTCACCGAAGCGCGCAAGTCCGTCGCCATTACCGGCGCGCCGGTAAGCCTCGGCACGCCGCGCACCATCGCCGAGGCGCCGTGCAGGTTGATGTTGGCGCCCATGCGGCGCAGCTCGGGCACGTGCATGAAGCGGTTCTCGAAGATCGTTTCGGTAATCATCGACGCGCCCTCGGCCACCGATAGAAGCGCCATCATTTGCGCCTGTAGGTCGGTGGGAAACCCCGGATAGGGCTCGGTCATCACATCCGTGCCGGCGAGCGGCGAATTGGTTCGCTGCACCCGGATTCCTTCGTCCGTCGCGGTGACCGCGACGCCGGCGCCGCGCAGCGCGTCGAACGCCGCGGTCAACAAGTCTAGGCGCGCGCCGATGAGCTCGATATCGCCGCCCGTCGCCGCGGCAGCCATCGCATATGTGCCGGTTTCGATGCGATCGGGGACGATCGCGTGCGTCGCGCCGTGAAGCCGGCGCGCGCCTTGCACGCGAATCGTGTCGGTGCCGATGCCATCGATCGTCGCCCCCATGGCGACAAGACAGCGTGCCAAGTCGCTGACCTCAGGCTCGCGGGCGGCGTTGGCGAGGACCGTCTCGCCGCGGGCAAGCGAGGCCGCCATCAGCAAATTCTCGGTGGCGCCGACCGACACCGCGGGGAAGACGATCTCGGAGCCGACCAGGCCGCCTTGCGGCGCCCGCGCCTCGACGTAGCCTTCCTTGAGCTCGATATCGGCGCCCAACTGTTGCAGGCCTTT
>DATFES010000565.1:0-3382 GCA_035250945.1 Alphaproteobacteria bacterium
GCTGGTTTATGGCGGGCACATCATGAGTTTGGCCCGCGCCTTGTCGTTCGAAGGGCTGGCCAATGCATTTCGGATCGTTGCGATACATGGCGGCCGCCACATCGTGCCGGTGGCCGCCGGCGATACGATCTATGCCTGGTCTGAGGTGCAGGAAGCGTTCGCCCTGCCGGGACGCGACGACGTCGGGGCGGTGCGCATTGTAACGCGTGCCGCCAAGGACCATCCATGCGCCGATTTCCCGCAAAAAATCGGCACCGACGCGGATCATCCGGCCTTGGTTCTGGAGCTCGATTATACCGCTCTGGTCCCGCGGTGAATGCACGAGAAATCTAGGTTTTGCGGGCCAAAACGCGATTCACACAAAATCTGGTTGTTGCGCCGAGTCGGCTGTGATACCTGTGGAGTCGTCAGGTGTGCTGGACCGAACATCGTGCACTTGTGCGTCAGGTCGCGCTGGCTCCGAGACCCGACGCGGATTGTCCGGGCGGGACATGTCTTGCGCTGCCGATGGTGATGCCGGCGCGAACCTCAGGGTTCCGTCGGCATCTCATTTTGAGCGATTTCTAGGAATATGAACCTAGTCCCACTCAACAAGAGAGGCGTCAGGCGCGCTGGACCGAGATCCGACGCTAAGTGTCCGGGCGGGACACGACCTGACGCCTCAGGAGCCTTGCGGCCCCCGACCCGCGCGAGCCCAAGTGTCCTTCGCCGAGGCTTGTCAGCCGACGTCCCTGGCGCGACGTCCACCGCTTGCCTCCGCAAAGGCGAGGCCCGAAGACCTCGACCTTGGTGCGATCCGCCTTCGCTCTCGCGTCGCCCGCCTCGTGCGTCGCGGTCCACGATGTTGCCATCGCGACCGCCCGACCCACGCCTGCGACCCTCCCGGGGCCACCGCCGCCGGTCGGACTGCCGGTTTCCGAAGAAACCGACCGCCCCGCGCCGGGGGTAGGGCGACAGCAAGAGAGACCCGGTTTCGCCGCCCGATGGACGCGCTGCCGGAAGCAGCTTCGGAGCCATCGGGATCAACGACTCGGTCCCTTGCGAGACCGGAGGTCGTTCTGGAGGAGCTGCCACCGCTTCCGTCGTCACCGCTCCGTTTCGAAGACGGTTCCCCGCCAGGGGCTTTCCGACGAGCTTGCGAAACGGTCCGCTTCCCTCCATCGCTCTCGCGTGTCGACGGCAAGCTTCGCAAACTCTCCGAGGGCTAACAATAATAAAAACGAAGAATTGACAAAAATTCTGTTGATAAAATTACTGAAGACGCACAATCGGTCCCGCGACTATCCACAATGTTATCCACAATATTGAAAACCGGCCGACGCAAAAAATCGTCGAAAAGTGAATGGCCGAGGCCGGCGCCGCAGGTGTATCGCTCGGCGCGAGCGGATTTTTCCGGCAACGCAACAGAGGACGCCCACGCCATGAACGCCGACCAGCTTCGCGCATTACAAGCGCCGCTCAAGACCCGCTATCGCGACGCTCCGGCGGCGGCGGTGGTCACCTTGCGCGCCGAGGGCGCGATCGACGCCGCCGACATCGTCTGCAAGCTCGACACCGGTCGCGCGCTGATCGCTGCAGGATTACATCCAGCCACCGGCGGCGACGGCGCTGCCGCGTGTTCCGGCGACATGCTGCTGGAGGCGCTCGTCGCCTGCGCCGGCGTCACGCTCAAGGCGGTCGCCACTGCGCTCGGCATCGTTCTCAAACGCGGCATGGTTCGCGCCGAAGGCGACATCGATTTTCGCGGAACGCTCGGCGTCGCCAAGGACGCGCCGGTGGGCTTTCGCGACATCAGGCTGCATTTCGACGTCCAAAGCGACGCCACGGCCGAACAGCTCGCCACTTTGTTCAAGCTCGCCGAACGCTACTGCGTCGTCTATCAGACGCTGCGCAATCCGCCGCCGATGCAAGTCAAGGCGTCGACGGCGTGACCGCGGCGGTCGCCAATCTGCGAATCGGTTGACCTGTCAAAAGTCGCGGTCTAAACCACTATCACGACGCACACTCCTCGACCCTATGGCGCGTTGTTGGGATGGGCGCGGGATAGATCCCGCCCGCCCGTCCCGGGACAGATCCCGGCGCGCCAGGGGTCGCAACTCGATAGAGGCGTTATGCCGTCCGAACCGCCGGCCGCCCAACCTTCTCCCGCTGCCCGGCCGTTGTCGCCGCACATCCAGATTTACAAGCCGCAGCTCACCTCGGTCCTGTCGATCCTGCATCGCATCACCGGCGTGGCGCTTGCCCTGGGCACCGTGTTGCTGGTTTGGTGGCTGGCCGCCGCCGCTGCGGGTCCGCGCGATTATCGCGCCATGCAGGAGTTCATGGGGTCGGACCTTGGCCTGCTCCTGTTGCTCGGCTGGAGCGCGGCGTTGTTCTTTCACCTTGCGAACGGCATTCGTCACCTGTTTTGGGATGTCGGCCTCGGCTTCGATCTGAACACGGTCTACCAGAGCGGATGGTCGGTGGTCGCGGTCACGGTCGTATTGACGCTCGGCGCATGGCTGCTCGGACTCAGCTATCTCGGGGGCGGCTGATGGCGAAATCGACCGCCACTGACATGCGATCGGATCTGGCGCGCGCGCGCGGGATCGGCGCGGCGAAGGACGGCGTGGCGCATTGGTGGGCGCAACGCCTGACGGCGCTGGCGCTCATTCCGCTGGCGCTGTGGTTCGTCGGTTCGATCATCGGACTTGTCGGCGCCAGCCACTCGGCGGCGCTGGCGTGGATTGGCTCGCCGGCGACGGCCGTTCTGTTGATCGTCTTGATCGCCGCGACGTTTCACCACGCGCAGCTCGGAGTCCAGGTGGTGATCGAGGACTACGTGCACCATGAGGGCCTCAAGGTCGCCGCCGTCGTGGTCGTCAAGGCCGTGGCGATCCTGCTGGCGGTGGCGGCGGTTCTCGCCGTGCTCAAGATCGCGGTCAAGGGATGATCGGCTGATGCCCGACGCTTCGTCACCCGCGCCGGCGATCGGCGGCGGCGCTTACAACCTGATCGATCATTATTACGACGTCGTCGTCGTCGGCGCCGGCGGCGCGGGCTTGCGCGCGACGATGGGCATGGCGGTCGCCGGCCTGAAGACGGCGTGCGTGACCAAAGTCTTTCCCACCCGTAGCCACACCGTCGCCGCCCAAGGCGGCATCTCCGCCGCGCTCGCCAACATGGGCGAGGACGATTGGCGCTGGCACATGTACGACACGGTCAAGGGCTCCGATTGGCTCGGCGATCAGGACGCCATCGAATATATGTGCAAGGAGGCGATTCCGGCGATCATCGAGCTCGAGCATTTCGGCGTGCCGTTCTCGCGCACGCCGAGCGGCAAGATCTATCAGCGGCCCTTCGGCGGAATGACGACGCATTTCGGCAAGGGCATCGCGCAACG
>DATFES010000571.1:0-2716 GCA_035250945.1 Alphaproteobacteria bacterium
CGTTGACGAAGTGGAGCTTGCTCTTGCCGTCGGTCGCCAGATCCTCGACCAGGAGAACGCGCGCGCCTTCCTTGAGGTCGCCTTCGATCAGCGCATTGCGACCGAAGCCCTTCGGTTTCTTGCGCACATAGAGCATCGGCAAGTCGAGCAAGTCGGCGATCCAGGCGGCGAAGGGAATTCCCGCGGTTTCGCCGCCGGCCACTGCGTCGAATGTGCCGCCGCCCACCTCGCGCTCGAGCATGGCGACGGCCATCGCCATCAGCTCGCGACGCTCACGGGGAAACGAAATCAGCTTGCGGCAGTCGATATAGGTCGGGCTGGCCCAGCCGGAGGTGAAGATGTAAGGCTTGGCGGCGTTGAAATGAATCGCCTTGGTCTCGAGCAAGATGCGGGCGGTCGCCTTGGCGATTTCGGCCTGGTTCATCATGCCCGGACTCCCAGTGACTCGGCCTGCGACCTCTTTAGGGCCAAGCGCGGCCGATGGGCAATCGAATTCCATGCCCCCGTCGTGCATCGCCCAAATCGGCGTCCACGGTCCGCTCTGGCACGGGCTAGAAATGGCGCCCCGGCGGGAAAAGGCCCAATCGCCGCCGCCCGATACGTCGCCGATTTCAGGCTCTTATCAATTCGTCGACGATCGCGGCAATGGCATCCACGTCTACTTCGTACTCGATGTGGACGTGATCACTCGGCCCGAACCGCCTGGCGGGGAACATGACGGTCCACCAATGGCCCCCGACTTCGCTGACCGAAGCGAGTCGAATCTACATATCGGGAGACCAGAGATTGGTGACGATCTCAAGGACTTTCACGCCCGGCGGCGCGAACATGACGTGCGCCAGTCCGGCGGCGTGCGGGGCGACGACCATTTCGGCAGCACTGAATAGAGCCGCTTTCTCTGTGAACGGCAGGCGTTCAGGCGCGATTGCCCTGAAACCCAGCCCTTCGAGCCGTTCAATCAACTTGCTCTCATTCGTGCAGCGACGGCGGACCGCGGTGCGCCGATCGATATAAATCCTCTTTGCGGCCATGCCGGGCGTTAATCGCGATCGGATCGCCGCTGCGACGCGCGCGGATATCGTGTGCGGGCCGAATGGCTGGGCGAAATTTTGAATGACGATAGCGCGTCGCGCTCGCAATGGAGATTCTGCATCGGCCGTCATGATTCTGTCGCCGTCCACGCCGAGACATCGAAGCGCCTCGACATTGACCGCAATGGGCGCGGCCACGAATGCCGACTCCGAAGGAGTCATCGCGAATTCCTCGATCGCAATGACCTTGGGGCAGATTTTAGCGAGAAAATGATAAATGTTGGTCTGTTGACGATCGCATAACATGACGGCGGTGGCATCGATGATCGGGGCGCGCGACAGGAAGCGCTTATAGCGCCGCGGGTCAAGAGATAGAAAGAAACGCGCACCCTGATTGGGATTCATCACGGTGTCCTGATCGAGTACGACGCCGTTGCGGAAGAGAATGACATCCTCGACGATCGCGCCCCAGATTTCGCCGCCGATATTCGGCAGGAGCCAACTTCGATCCGGAGGGGTCTCGGATTCGGTCACGTGGTCGCTGGCCATTCGAAAATGTCGTTGCTGGAATGTGGGACCGTACGTCACACGCGGGGCGACGCGGCGAAGCGCGACGATTTTTTCGTGGATCGCCGGCGCGATCGCGAGTTTTTTTAATGGGTGCCGTCGTGAGGTCGGCACGACCGAGGGCGACGCCGCGCCATTCGGGGCGTCCGATTGGACCAGATTCATTTGGATTGTGGTGTACGTTCGCTAGAAAAGTCAGGCTCGAAACTCAACCTTTTGGCGTTGTCAGCACCGACACCTAACATGGCAGTTATCGGATGACAACAACTATTGATAGAAGCTCTATATCAAGTATAATACGGGTTGGCCGGGCGCCGGGCGCCACCGGAAGCGCTAGGGATCGATCGTCACGAACTCAGCGCCTGTTCGAGAACCAGCGCGACGTGGACGGCCGGACGCCCGGTGCCATCCTTGATCTGGTGGCGGCAGCTCGTCCCGTCGGCGACTATGAGCGTATCGCCGCCGGCGGCGCGCACGGCGGGCAGCAGCGACAAGTCGGCCATCTTCATCGATATATCGTAATGCTCCGCCTCGTAACCGAAAGCGCCGGCCATGCCGCAGCAGCTCGAGGCGATGATTTCGACTTTTAGTTCGGGCACCAGTTTGAGCACGGATTCCACCGCCCCCATCGCCCCGAAAGCCTTTTGATGGCAGTGCCCGTGGACGAGCGCGCGCACCGCCGCGAGCCGCTTGAGCTTGAGCGTATCGAGACGACCCGCCTTGTGTTCCGCTGCCAGGAACTCTTCGAAGAGCATGGCGCGCGCCGCCAGCCGGTCGGTCTCCGCGCCGGGCAGCAGCGCCAGGAACTCGTCGCGGAGCGTAAACAGGCACGACGGTTCGAGCCCGACGATCGCGGCATTCCGCGCCACGAACGGCGCTAGCGCGTCGAGCATCCGTCGCGCCTCGGTTCGCGCGTCGTCGACCAGCCCTTCGGCGAGAAACGTACGGCCGCAACATAAGGGCCGTCCACCATCGCGCGCCGTCGCGACCGTTACGCGATGGCCCGCCGCGCGCAGCACGGCAAGCGCGGCGTGGATATTCTCCGGCTCGAAATAGGTGTTGAACGTGTCGGCGAGCAGCACGACGTCGGCGCTATCGGCGGCGCGCGCGGCGGCCGC
>DATFES010000575.1:0-8445 GCA_035250945.1 Alphaproteobacteria bacterium
AGCCGATCCTGCTCAACATGCCGGCTGGCCTGTCCGGGCCGGTCGATTTCGGCGGCTTCACCTACCCCGCCTATCGTCTGGTCGTCATCGCCGCCGGACTGGCGATCGCCGCCCTACTCTATCTCCTCGTGGCGCGGACCAAGATCGGCATGTGGGTGCGCGCCGGCGCCGCCGATCGCGAGATGGCGAATGTAATGGGCGTGAACACCACCTGGCTGTTCACTTTTGTGTTCGCCGCCGGCGCCGCTTTGTGCGCGGTCGCCGGAGCGCTGCTCGGCCCGTTGCTCGCCGTCCAGGTCGGAATGGGCGAGAACATACTGATCCTCGCCTTCGTCGTCATCGTCATTGGCGGAATAGGATCGATCCGCGGCGCGCTCATCGGCGCGCTGTTGGTCGGATTCGTCGACACCGCCGGCCGCGCCTTCCTGCCGCAACTCTTTCGCTCCCTGTTTCCCGAGGCGATCGCTGCCGAGACCGGGCCGGCGGTGGCCGCCGTCCTGATCTATGTCGTAATGGCGGCGGTGCTGTATTGGCGTCCGAGCGGTCTGTTCCCGACGCGCGCGTGAGCGGCGCGATCGCTTGAACGCCCCGCTCCACATCGCGCTCCGGCCGTGGCCGGCGCTCGCAGCATTTGCCGGCCTGGCGCTGCTGCCGATGATCGTGCTGGCGCTCGACGAGCCGTTTTACATCGTGCTCGCCACGCGCATCCTGATCTTCGCCTTGATCGCCACCAGCCTCAACCTGCTGATCGGTTTCGCCGGCATGGTGAGTTTCGGCCACGCCGCCTTCGTCGGCGCCGGCGCCTACGCGGCGGCGGTGCTGGTGCGCGCCGGCGTCGAGCTGGCATGGACAGCGTGGGCGGCGGCTGCAGCGGCCGGCGGTGCGCTGGCCTTGGTCATCGGCGCGATAAGCCTGCGTACGCGCGGGGTTTATTTCATCATGATCACCCTCGCCTTCGCGCAGATGGCGTATTATCTCGTGCTTTCGCTCAAGACGCTCGGCAGCGACGACGGATTGACGCTGCCGCGCCGCACCGCGCTCGGTTTCGGTATTCAGCTCAAGGATGACGCGACGTTCTACTACGCCGTTCTGCTGCTGTTCGCCGGCGCGTTGCTGCTGCTTCGCCGTCTGCTCAACGCGCGGCTCGGGCGCGCCCTGCAGGGAATCCGCGATAACGAGACGCGCATGGAGGCGATCGGGTATCCGGTCTACCGCCTCAAGTTGCTAGCCTTCGTCGTCGCCGGCGCGGTCGGCGGACTTGGCGGCGGTCTCCTCGCGACGCTCAATGGGCTGGTAAGCCCGACGTTGTTTCATTGGACGCAGTCGGGCTTGTTGATGGTCATGGTAATCCTCGGCGGCGCCGGGCATCTTCTCGGCGGTGCCTTCGGCGCCGCGCTCATCCTGTTGAGCGAGGAGATTTTCGCCGAGTGGACGATCCATTGGCCGCTCGGCGTCGGCATCGTACTTCTCGCCGTCGTCCTGTTCGCGCCTTCGGGCCTGGCCGGTCTCCTGCGCCGGGCGACGCCATGAGCGCTCCGCTGCTGCAGGTGAGCGGGGTGCAGAAACGCTTTGGCGGCCTCGTCGCGCTCGACGACGCCGGGCTCGTGCTCGAGCAAGGCGAATTGCACGCGCTGATCGGGCCCAACGGCGCCGGCAAGACGACGTTCATTCAGATTCTCGCCGGCGCCGAGCGAGCGAACGCGGGCGTGATTCGCTTCGCCGGCCACGACATCACCGTCTGGCCGATGCACCGGCGGGCGCGTCTCGGTCTCGCGCGCTCTTACCAGATCACCAATCTCTTCGCCGACTTCACCGCGCTCGACAATCTGGCGATGGCGGTGCAGGCCAAGCGAAGCGGCGGCTACGGCTGCTGGCGGCCGGTCGTTCGCGAACGCGCCATCTTCGAGGACGCGCGCGCCACGCTCGCCCGGGTAGGCCTAGCCCCGCGCGCCGACGCGCCGGCGCGAACGCTGGCGCATGGCGAGCAGCGCCAGCTCGAGCTTGGGCTGGCGCTCGCGTCGGGCGCGCGGCTGCTGCTGCTCGACGAACCGATGGCGGGGATGGGACGCGAGGAATCGGCGCGCATGCTGCGATTGATCGAGACGCTCAAGCGCACCACCACGATCCTGCTCGTCGAGCACGACATGGACGCGGTCTTCCAGCTCGCCGATCGCATCACGACACTGGTCTATGGCCGGGTGGTGGCGAGCGGCGCGCCCGACGAGATCCGCCGCAATCCCGAGGTGCGGCGGGCCTATCTCGGCGAGGAAACGGCGGCATGACCGCGCTGCTCGAAATCGAACGCCTCGAAGCGGGCTACGGCGCGAGCCAGGTTCTGTTCGGGGTCGATCTCAAAGTGGCACCGGGCGAGGCGTGCGCGCTGCTCGGCCGCAATGGCATGGGAAAGACCACGACGGTGCGCTGCGTCGTCGGACTGCTGCGCGCCAGCGCCGGGACGATTCGCTTCGAAGGCGAACGTATCGACCGCCGTCCCGCCGACTGGATCGGCCGCGCGGGATTGGCGCTGGTGCCCGAGGGACGGCGCGTCTTCGCCAATCTCACGGTGCGCGAGAACCTGGTCGCATTCGCCCGTGACGCGCGCTCCGGCGCGGAGAAATGGACCCAGGATCGCGTGTTGGCGCTGTTCCCGACGCTTGCCGCGCGCCTCGACAATCTCGGCGGCCAGCTCTCGGGCGGCGAGCAGCAAATGCTGGCGATCGGCCGGGCGCTGATGACCAATCCGACTCTTCTCATTCTCGACGAAGCCAGCGAGGGCTTGGCGCCGATGCTGCGCGAGGAAATCTGGCGCGTATTGGAGACGTTGCGGCGTACTGGGCTTGCGATCCTCGCCATCGACAAATACGTCGAGCGGCTGACGCGTATCGCCGCCCGCCACACCATCCTCGAGCGCGGCCGCGTGGCGTGGAGCGGAACTTCGGCCGAGCTTTCCGCCGATCGCAGCCTGTGGGAGCGATACCTCGGCGTGTGAGGCGCGCGGTTGATCCAGGTCAATGCGAGAGCGACCCCGTTCGGCGATCTTCCGCTGCATCGCCAGCCAACGAGGCCAGCCAACGAGGAAGGCGCGTCATGACCATGCGGCCGGTGCCGGACCGGGCGGAAGTTTCGGTCGATTTTCCCGACAAGACCTACATGGGCGCGTTCGGGCGCAACGCCAAGTTCGAGGCGATGTGCCGCCCGAACGACGTCGTGCTCAAACTGCGCCAGACCGGCGCCGAGCGCCGCGACGTCGAGCTCCACATGCACCATATGCTGTTCGTCGACGTGCTCGACGATCTCGCGCAATCGGCGCGAACGCCGGGGACGGTCGATCCCGAACACCGAGGCGAATTCGCCGCCGCATGCCGGCGATTGGCCGACGCGCTCGACGAAGGCGCTTCTAGCTCTTGACCGAGCCTTCGGTCAGGCCGGCGACGAGGAAGCGTCGGAACGCGTAGTACACCGCGGTCGGCGGCAGCGCATAGATCAGGCCCGTCGCCATCAACAGCGACCACGGCGCGTCGTCGAAGGCGAGGAAGACGCCAAGCGCCACGGCGAGCGTGAGCTGGCGTTCGGTCGACAGCATCAGGAACGCGTACAGGTATTCGTTCCATGCCAGCAGCAGCGCATAGGTGCCGATGGCGACCAACGTCGGCGCCATCAGCGGAATATAGACGTGGCGAAGGATCTGCAGCGGCGTGGCGCCATCGATCTTCGCCGCCTCGTCGAGCTCGTCCGGCAACTTGGCGGAGGCCTGGTTCATCACCCAGATGGCGTAGGGGCTGGCCAGCGTGACCATCGACAGGATCATCGACCACGGCGAATCGGTTAGGCCGTACTGACCCATCGTCTTGTACATCGGGATGGCGAGGAACGCCGCCGGGATGAGATATGTGAGCAGCGCGATGTTGGTGATCGTGCGCCCGCCTGGAATTTTCAACCGCGTGATGGCGAAGGTCGCCAGAACCGCCACGAACAGCGTCAGCGCCGAGGTCATTACGGCGATGAACGCGCTGTTGGCGAGCTGACGCCAGAAATAGGAGACCAGATTGTGGCTTGCGGTCAGCACCGTGGTGAAATTCTCTAGCGTGACGTTCTTCGGAACCAGGCCGCTTGCGACCGCGTCCTGCGGCGGCGAGAGAGCGATGATCAGCAGGTGGTAGATCGGCAACGCCGTCCACACGAACACGCCGAGGCCGACGGCGTAGCGCGTCAGGCTGGCGAGCGCGGGGTTCATGCCGCCTTCGCCTGCGACAGCCGCCGCATGAGATACCACACGATCGGCAGGATGCCCGGCATGGCGACGATGATGGCCGACAGCGCCACGTCGAGCTGGTCCTGGCGCAGATAGCGGATGCCGAGCGTCGCCAGAACTTGCGTCAGATCGGCCGGACCGCCGCCGGTCAAGAGATAGACGCTGTTGAAGTCGCCCAGGCTCCAGATCGTCGACAGCAGCATCGAGGTGAGAAAGAGCCCGCGCAAGCTGGGCCATGTGACGTAGCGAAACGCCTGGCTCAGCGTCGCGCCGTCGACCGAAGCCGCCTCGTAGAGATCGCGCGGGATGGCCAACCGCGCCGCCATCAAGATCAGCGTCCAGAACGGCAGCGACTTCCAGATGTGAACCATCATCGCCAGCCCGAGGCCGTAATGCCGCTCGGTCAGCCATCCCGGCCCTTCGATGCGGAAGAGTTCGAAGATGATCGCGTTCACCATTCCCCATTCGGGATTGAACATCCAGCGGAACGACAAGATGGTCGGGATCGACGGCATCGCCCAGGCGATGAGGAAGAACACCGACAAGGCGCGGATCCACCATTCCTGCCGGATGAAGAACCCCGACAGGAAAAGGGCGGCCAGCATCTTGAGGTTCACGGCGATGGTCAGGAACAGGATGGTGTTCCAGATCGTCGAATAGAACACCGGGTCCTGGACGAGTTTGTTGTAGCCGACCGGGTTGAGCCCGACGCGTAGCCCGTAATAGACCGGATAGACGACAAAGAGCGCGAAGACGACCATGTAGGGAAGCACGAACGCGATCGCCCAGAAGCGTTCGCTCGACATCGGCGCCCGCGTCGCCTCGCTCGGCGCGGCGATCGCGCGGGGAGGAAGGAGCGCTTCGCGCTGCGCCGACGACATGCCGGAGCGCTCCTTGCCTGCCCTATCGCGCCAGACTCACCGCGAGCTCAGTTCGAGGCGAGAATCTGCTTGATCCGCTCGACCGCCTCGTCGGCCGCCTTGTCGGGCGCAACGCCGTCCTTGGCGACGCGCGTGACCGCGCGGCCCCAAACGTTCTCGGCGTTGACGATTGTGAACCGCCAGTTCTTGGTGAAGGGGAAGAACACGATTCCCTCCTGCACCTGCTTGTTCACCGCCGCGCGATGCGGGTCCTTGCCGTCGGTCCAGAACGGCGCATCGACCGCCTTCTTGGTGATTGGGATCCACCGCCCGAGCGAGCCCTCGACGTAGGTCTGCAGGTTCTGCTCGGCGAGGAAGAAGGCGAGGAATTCCTTCGCCCGCTTCTTGTTCCTGGCGTCGGCGAAGATCACCGCCGTCTTGACCGCGGCGAGCTGCGGCAGCTTGCCGCCGCCGGGCTTGTCGGGGAACCCGCGGGTGCGGATCAGCTCGTAGTAGTTCTTGCGCGATTGCGCCTTCTGCTCCTCGGTCGCGTCGGCCTTGTTCATGGCGTCGAACTGGGCCGCGGCGATGGAGATCGTCGCGTTATGCGTCAAGACGGTCGTCTTGTTGGCGAAGTTGATGTTGTTGTCGGCGTCGCCCCAGTTGACCGCCGAAGCCGGCGAGCAGCCGCGCGCGACGATGTTGGCGTAATCGCGTATGGCGTTGGCGAATCCCGCCTTGTTGGCGGGCTGGTCGAGCGTCAGCTTGCCGTCGTTGTCGACCACCTGGACGTTGTAGGCGTTCATGAACATGTGGAAGCTGTAGAACGTGTCCGACGCCTGAACGCTCGCCGGATGGCCGATGCCGAACACCCGCTTGCCCTTGGCGCGCAGCGCGCCCTGCACCTTGTCGCACCAGAAATTCCAGAAATCGCTCCAACCCTGCGGGATGTCGCTCTCCTTGAAGCCGGCGTCCTGCAGCATGTCGATCCAGTAGTTGATGTGCATCAGCTGCATCTCGACCGGTGCTGCATAGTACGCGCGCTTATTGGCCTTGCTGTTGAAGAGCAGCGTCGTCGACAGCGGTCCCTCGGAGAACTGGCCCTTCAACGGCTCGATGACGTCCGAGATGTCCTCGAGCTTGCCCTCGTAGGCCCACTTGCCGGTAACGCGGAAATCGTAGGTGAGCCCGAAGCCGACATCGGGCGGCGTGCCCGCCTCGACGGCGGCGACCGATTTGGTGACCACGTCCTCGGGCGAGAACAACGACAGGTCGATCTTTACGCCGGTGCGTTGTTCGAAACTCTTGATGACGTCCTGCAGCGCCTTGTCTTCGGCCGGATAAAACGCCTTGGTGAACCAAACCTGCAGGGTTTCCTGCGCCTGGACCGGCCCGGCGGCCAGCGTTAGCGCGCAGAAAGCCGCTCCGAGAGCAAATCGACGGATCATTCCTTCCTCCCGTACCACGTTATCGCGATCGCGCGCGCACCGAGCGGACGCGTCGTTTCGTCGGGCACGGTATCAGCGCGCCTTGCGTTCCGCAACTCGGGACGCCGAATGAATTGCCGCGAGGCCGCGCATGGCGCAGAATCGCCGCCACTGCAAAGTGGGGGAGCGCGAGCAATGGCCGGCATGAGCCAGGACGAAATCCGCCGCTACCGGGACGACGGTTACGTCGTTCCCGGATTCCGGCTGGCGGCGGAGAAGGTAGCGCGCGTGCGCAATACGCTCGACGCCCTTATCCGCGCCAATCCGAACGTGCGCCCCGAGCGTCTGGTGAGCGCGCATATCGAGGGCGAAAACAGCGAAGGGGTGCGCGGCAGCCGCGCGTTTCTCGATCTCGCCATGGATTTCGATATCGTCGATCTGGTGTGCGATGCCATCGGACCCGACGTGATCCTTTGGGGTTGCCAGGTTTTCTGCAAGCCCGGCGGCGACGGCATGGAGGTGCCGTGGCACCAAGATGGCCATTATTGGCCAATCCGGCCGCTGGCGACATGCACGGTATGGCTGGCGCTCGACCCGTCGCGGCGGGAGAATGGCTGCCTGCGCGTGATCCCCGGCTCGCATCGCTCGCACACTTTATTCGACCATCTGCGCGAGGACCGTGGCGACGTCGTGCTGACGCAGCGCGTCGACTCGGCCGCATTCGACGAAAACGCGGCCGTGGACGTGGCGCTCGCGCCGGGACAGATGTCGCTCCACGACGTGTACATGATCCACGGCTCGAACCCCAACCGCTCGCCGCTGCGACGCGCCGGCGTGGCGATCCGTTATATGCCCGCCACCTCGCGGTTCGACCGCACGCTGATGGCGCCCAGCGACGCCAGCGGATACAAGGTCGACTTCACCCGCCGCCCGCTCTGGCTGCTGCGCGGCCACGATCGGACGGGCGCCAACGACTTCACGATCGGTCACGCGCCAGAGGCCGCGGAGTAGCGCAACTTCGCTTAATCGGCGTTGGATTCGCCGCGAGTAACACATCCGCTTTCGAGCCTGCACCCGAACCGCCTCATGGCGTCCCGGCTTGCCGTGGAAGTGCCGCAAGCCGTACAAGTCGACGCACCGGGATACTCGCGCCAAGGCGGCGGCAGCGCATTCGAAATCGAATGCTCGGCGATCACCGACGCGATACCGCCACTTCGGGGAATTCCGGTGCCGCACAAGACTTCTCGAACCCGTCGGATCAAGTTAACCTGCTAGCCGATGGTCGGCCGACGACGTTGGTCAACGAGGCGTTCGCGTGCGACTTCCGGAAAAGGGGGGCGAATGCGCGCTTGTTATGGCGGCCGAAGCCGAGCACCCAGCGATGCCTGGGTTCTCCTCCAACGAGATGCTCGATACATAGATGCCGAAAATCGCCTGCCTTCCCGATAAACGCGAGTTCGAGGTGGGCCCGGACGAAACCGTCCTCGAGGGGGCGTTGCGGGCCGGCATCCCCCACGCCCATGCTTGCGGCGGGCACGCGAAATGCTCGACATGCCGGATCTGGATCCTGGAGGGCCTCGAGCAATGCGTGGACCGGAACGAAGACGAAAAGGCGCTTTCCACGGCACTCGGCTTTGGCCCCGAAGTTCGCCTTGCTTGCCAGACGCGACTGCGCGGCGATGTGAAATTGCGCCGCCTTGTCTTGGACGAGTCCGATCTCGAGATCACCAGTCAGTTGGCGAAAGAGCATCTCGGGCGCTGCGGTGAAAACAAAGCGATCGCGGTGCTGTTTTGCGACATCCGCGACTTCACGGCGTTTTCTCAAACGCTTTCGTCTTACGACGTCATGTTCGTGCTCAATCGCTTTTTCTTTCAGATGGGCGAGATCATCGAGCGCAACAAGGGC
>DATFES010000004.1:0-2800 GCA_035250945.1 Alphaproteobacteria bacterium
GCGGCCATCGACCCGCTGGGTCGCGTCGTTTGTCGGCCACTCCAACCTGTGGGACGGCGTCGTTCGCGGTCCCGACGCCATCGAAACGCCGATCGGCATCGTGCGGACGCGCGATGTTCCGCTTGCGCCCGGGGCTCGCGCAATCGTTTTGGTTCGCCCCGAGCGGATCCGCCTGGGGCCCGCCGCCGACGGAGTCAACAGTTTCACCGGCAAGGTGACGCGCGACCGGTTCCTCGGAGCGTTGCGACGTTACGATTTGTCGGTCGCCGGAGGCTCGATCGTCGGCGAGACTGCCGATGCGGGAGCCATCGAAACCGTCCACATCCCGCCCGAGCGGGTCCAGGTGATACCGCACGACGGCCAATCTTCAACCAGTCCAACCTGAAGCGGAGGGAGAGGAAGATGAAGCGACGCTCGATTCTTACGGCAATCGCGCTAATTGCCCTGCCGGTGGGGGCCGCCGCGCAAACTGCAGCCGACTCGCCCGAGCTCTATCCCGGCGAGAAGCAGCTCTATGCGGCCGCCGCCAAGGAAGGGTTGGTCGTCTCGTTCGACACCGGCCCGACCTGGGCGAACTGGGCGGCTCAGTTCGCCGCGTTCAAGAAGCGGTATCCCGAGGTCGAAATGACCTACAACGACCTCGGCTCGGCGGCGACCGTGGTGGCGCTCGACAAGGCGCGCAACCGCCCGCAGGCCGACACCGCTTATTATTTCGCCGCCTCGGCCGTCGACGCGGTCAAGAAGGATGTCGTGGCGCCGTTCAAGCCGGTCAATTTCGACAAGCTGCCCGGCGTGTTTCGCGAATCCGACGGCAAATGGTTCACCATCCATTCGTTGACCGTGGCGTTTTTGGTCAACACCAAGCTGGTCAAGAATCCGCCGCAATCGTGGGCCGATCTGCTGAAGCCCGAGTACAAGAACTCGGTCGTCTATCTCGATCCTCGTTCGACCGGCCAGGGCCAAGTGCTGATGTTCGCGGCGAACTTCGCCAACGGCGGCGACATGAACAACGTACAGCCCGGGATCGACTACATGGGCCGGTTGCACAAGGCCGGCAATGTGCTGCGCGTCGTCGGAACCACGCCCTATGCGCAGTTCGTCAAGGGCGAGATCCCGATCTGGATCGGCTATGAGAACGACGGCCTCAAGGCCAAATACACCGATGGCCTGGGCGAGGCGGTTGCGGTGGTCATCCCGAAAGAAGCCTCGGCGGCGGCGCCGTACGCGATCAGCCTGGTCAAGAACGGCCCCAACCCGAACGCCGGCAAGCTCTGGCTCAACTTCATCATGACCGAGTTTGGGCAAGGCATTTTTGCCCAAGGTTTCGTCCGACCATCGGTGCCGGGCGTGAAGCTTCCCGACAACGTCGCCGGTCGGCTGCCGCCGGCCCCGCAGGTTCGTCCGCTCGACGTCCAGGCGGCCGCCGCAAAGAAGGCCGAGATCGACGCCGGTTGGGCCAAGGTGGCGGTCGGCAATTAACCCGGCCGATCGGGAGTAACGGTGATGCGCCAGGCGCAGCTTGCAGCGCTGGCTGCTCCTGGCGCGCTTATCCTCGGCCTTTTCTTCTTCGCGCCGCTCGCGGCGGTATGGATCGACGCGCTTGCCGAGCCGACGAGTTTCGCGCGGGTGTTCGATAGTCCGCTGTTTTGGCGATCGCTCGCCGGCAGCGCGTTGTTGACGCTCGTAGCTTCGGCGTTTTCGCTGATCGTCGGGACGATGGTGGCCTTGCACCTGTCGCGCCTCGACGAGCGTCCACGACAAATGCTGATGTTCGCCATCGCGCTGCCGCTGACGTTTTCCGGCCTGATCGTCGCCTATGGGTTCATTCTCGCCTACGGCCGCGCGGGTTTCGTCACCCAGACGCTTGCTGCGCTCGGCGCCGATCCGGTGGCGCTGGCCGCCATCTTGTACAGTCCCGTCGGCCTTGCCTTCGCGTCGTCCTATTATCTGATTCCGCGGGTGGTGATGCTGGTGCTGCCGGTGCTGGTCAATTTCGACTGGAGCCAGATCGCGGCCGCGGAATCGCTCGGCGCGCGACGCCGGCAAGCGATCGTCCAAGTCATGTTCCCGCAGCTCGCCCCGACGTTGGTGGCAAGTTTCTGCCTCGTCGCCGCGGTCGTCTTCGGCGCCTATGGAACCGCGCTGGCTCTCGTCGGAACGCGCGTCAGCATCCTGCCCTTGCAGCTCTACAGCATGATCGCCGAAACCGGTTCGGATTTTCCCGCAGCCGCCGCGCTGTCGATCATCCTGACCGGAATCTGCTCGTCGATGATGGCCGTCGGCGAGTTGTTCGCGGCGAGCCGTGAGAACCATGAAACTGGCGTTTGACCAGGCGCGCCGGCGCCTCACCGACGATTCCGGCCGTCGTTTCGATCCGCCGACGCGCGCTTGGATCGTCGATACGGCGCAAGGCGAGGCGCCCGTCGCCGTGCGCGACGCGGTATCGTGGCTGCAGCGCGAAAGCGGCGCGCCGCTGCGCGAACCGATCGGCGTGATCGGACCGCGCGCCGCCACCGGCAGCCAGCTTGCTGCCGCCGAGGCGATCGGTAGCGGCCTCGCACGCATGGGATTGCCGGTCATTTGCGGCGGCCGACAGGGGGTCATGGAGGCGGTGGCCAAGGGCGCGGCCGAGGCGGGCGGAGTATCGGTCGGTCTGCTGCCCGAGGCCGACGCGCGCCAGGCCAATCGATATCTGACGCTCGCCATCGCCACCGGCATCGGCGAAGCGCGAAATGCCCTCATCGCCCGCGCGGCATTCTGTTTGATCGCCATCGGCGACAGCTACGGCACGCTGTCGGAG
>DATFES010000023.1:0-2360 GCA_035250945.1 Alphaproteobacteria bacterium
CTCGGGCTGGTCGGCGAGTCGGGCTGCGGCAAGTCGACCGTCGGTCGGCTGGTGCTGCGCTTGATCGAGCCTAGCGCCGGCGCCGTGCGTTTCGAGGGCGCCGACATATTTTCCCTCGGCGACCGCGACATGCGCTCGCTCAGGCGCAACATGCAGATCATATTCCAAGACCCGTTCGCCTCGCTCAATCCGCGAATGACGGTCGGCGATATTCTCGGCGAGCCGCTGTCGCTGCACGGGCTGGCCGAGGGCAAGGCCAAGGCGGCGCGCGTCCATGAACTGTTGCGCCTGGTCGGACTCGCGCCCTACCACGCGCGCCGCTATCCGCACGAGTTCTCCGGCGGACAACGGCAGCGGATCGGCATCGCGCGCGCGCTCGCCGTCGAGCCCAAGCTCATCGTCGGCGACGAGCCGGTCTCGGCGCTCGACGTGTCGATCCAGGCGCAGGTGATCAACCTGATGCAGGATCTGCAGCGGCGGTTCGCGCTGTCCTACATCTTCATCGCGCACGACCTGGCGGTGGTGAAACACATCGCCGACCGGGTGGCGGTGATGTATCTCGGCAAAATCGTCGAAATGGCCGACAAGAAGAAGATGTTCGCCGAGCCGCGCCACCCTTATACGCAGGCCCTTCTTTCGGCGATCCCGGTACCCGAGCCGAGCCTGAAGCGGCGGCGTATCGTGCTGCAAGGCGACGTGCCCAGCCCGATCAATCCCCCGCCCGGCTGTCGTTTTCACACCCGCTGCACCTATGCCCAGGACCGCTGCCGCAGCGAGACGCCGGCGCTGATCGCCGATGCCGCCGGGCATTCGACGGCCTGCCATTTTTGGCCCGACATCGCATCGGCGCGCGAAGTGGTCCCGGCGGCGACTGCGCCGGCGCGGCCGAGGCTCGAAAAGCTGCAAGCCTATTTCCGCCGCAAGGGCGGCGTGGCGCAGCCGGCAAGCTAGGCGCAAAATCGGTTCGCGGCGACGTGGAATGGGCCGGTTGGCGGCGGTGTTGGCATATGGTCGACCATCCCTTTACGGCGAACCCGAACAGTGGTTAACCTTTGCGACCTGAACAGAAAATCTCACAAACGCGTGATCCACGCCGCGGCGGCAGTCACGGCGGTCGGTCGCGCCACCAACGGCAGGGGGCAGGAATGAACAAGCTCAAGGCATCGCTTTTCGCCGCGGCCGCGGCGGTCACGCTCGCAGCAGGCGCGATCGCGCCCGGCGCCGCGTCGGCGCAATCGACGCTGCGCATCGGCCTGGCCGAGGATCCTGACGTCCTCGATCCGACGCTGGCGCGCACCTTCGTTGGCCGGATCGTCTTTGCCGCGCTGTGCGACAAGCTGTTCGATCTCGACGAAAACCTCAAGATCGTCCCGCAGCTCGCCACGGCCTTCGAATGGGCGGGCGACAACAAGTCGCTGCTGATCAAGATCCGCCAGGGCGTCAAGTTCCACGACGGCGAGCCGCTCGACGCGGCGGCGGTGAAGTTCAGCCTCGAGCGCCATAAGACGATGCAGGGCTCCAATCGCCGCGGCGAACTGGCGCCGGTCGACAGCGTCGACGTCGTCGACCCGTACACCGTCAAGCTCAACATGAAAGCGCCATTCGCGCCCCTGATCGCGCTGCTCACCGACCGCTCGGGCATGATCGTGTCGCCCAAGGCGGCGCAGGCGGCCGGCGCCAATTTCGGCGCCAAGCCGGTATGCGCCGGTCCCTTCAAGTTCGTCGAGCGCGTGGCGCAAGACCGCATCGTCGTCGAACGCTTCGCCGACTATTGGGACAAGGGACGCATCCACTTCGATCGCATCGTCTATCTGCCGATTGTCGACGCGCAGGTGCGGCTGGCCAACCTCAAATCGGGGCAGCTCGACTTCATCGAGCGCATGGCGCCCTCCGACGTGCCCGGCCTCAAGAACGACAGCCGGCTCAAGGTCTCGAAGATCGTCGAAATCGGCTACCAGGGCATCACCATCAACATCGGCAAGAGCGACCGGGCGCAGCAAAATCCGTTGGGCAAGGATCCGCGCGTGCGCGAGGCGTTCGAGCTTTCGCTCGATCGCCAGGCGATCGTCCAGGTGGCGATGGACGGCGAGGGGGTGCCCGGCAACCAATGGGTGGCGCCGAGCAATTCCTGGTACGCCAAGAGCGTCGCAATTCCCAAGCGCGATGTCGCCAAGGCGAAACAGTTATTGCAACAGGCGGGCGTCGCTAACCCGTCGTTTACGCTGATGGCCGCGAACACGTCGGACGCGCAGCGCATCGCCCAGGTCGTGCAGGCGATGGCCAAGGAGGCCGGCTTCGACGTCAAGATCCAGTCGACCGAGTTCTCGACCTCGCTCAATCTCGCCGACAAGGGCGATTTC
>DATFES010000026.1:0-4240 GCA_035250945.1 Alphaproteobacteria bacterium
CGAACCCCATGATGCGTTCGAGAACGTCACGTCCTCGACCGCGACTGCAGGCGACAGGCCGATCGCGAGCTTGAGCTCGCCCTTGATTGCAAGGTCGCGCCCGGTCGCCTGCTTGACCTGATCGGAAATCAACCCCTTGTACTGGTTGAAATCGATGGTCGAGACATAGACGATGGCGCCGCCGACCGCGACCACGACGACTGCTGCGGCCACGCCAAGTACGACCTTCAAGCGCATGAGACCCTCCGTTGGAGACGGTGGATGGCGTCGGGCAACTCCGCGAAGTTGGCGACCAAAGCGTCGGCGCCGGCGGCGTCTAGTTCTTCGGCGGGGTGATAGCCCCAACGAACGCCGATCGCGCGCACGCCGGCGTTGCGCGCCATGAGCATATCGAAAGTCGTGTCGCCGATCATCAGCGTATCGTTCCGATCGGCGCCGGTATCGGCCATTGCGCGCAGCAGCATATCCGGGCTGGGTTTGCCGGGAGCGAGATCGCTGGTCTGCAGCGTGACGAAACGATCGACGATCCCGTGCCGCTCCAGCACCGCGATCAGCCCGCGACGCGCCTTGCCGGTGGCGATGCCGAGGAGAAAACCTGACGACGCCAGAGCGTCCAGCGCGTCGAGCGCGCCATCGAACAGCGGCTCGTGGTGATCGGGTCGCTGGCGCAATTCGAAAAAGAACGCCTTGTAGGCCTCGCTGAGCCGCTTGTGACACGCCGCCCGCTCGCCGGGCGCCAGGCGCGCCATGCATTCGGACAACGGCAATCCGATGACCCGACGCACGGCGTCGATCTCAGGCGCGGATAATCCCTCGGCGCCGAATGCGGCGTTCATGCAGCTGAAGATGGAGTGTTGGCTGTCGACGAGCGTACCGTCGCAATCGAACACCGCCAAACCAGGTCGCGCGGCGGAAGTCATGGCGGCGATTCTGGTATATCCGCGTCGAATTTCAATCGTTGTTCGAAAGTCTCCGCGCTTGGGACTTATCTCCTTGGAAAAGGGTCTATTTCCGCCTCCGGATCGAGACCGAAAAGGGCCCAGCTTCGGGCCATCGACGCCGGCAGGGCCGCGGTCACCTTCAACACGCCACCCGAAGGATGGGGAATTTCGATTCGCCGTGCATGAAGATGCAGCCCGTCCTCGACGTCGCCGCCGAGACGCGACGCCGCGGCGCCGTATTTGCGATCGCCGACGATCGGCGCCCCAAGGCCCTCGGCACAGTGGACGCGGAGCTGATGCGTACGCCCGGTGAGGGGCCAAAGCACGAGCCATGCCGCCCGCTTGCCGAGCGCTTCGATGGTGGCGTAGAGCGTGACGGCGCGTTTCCCTTCCTCGTCGTCCTCGGCGACGCGTTCTCCGAACGGCGAAGACCGTTTCGCCAGCGCCATGTCGATCGTGCCGCGCGGCAGTTTCGGTACGCCGGCGACAAGCGCCCAATAGAGCTTACGGGTCGTCTTGGCGCGAAACGCCTCGGCAAGTTTGCCGGCGGCGCGTCGATTGCGCGCCAGGAGCAGCACGCCCGACGTGTCGCGGTCGAGACGGTGGACAAGGCGAGGCCGTTCGGCGGCTTCAAAACGGAGCGCATCGAGCATTGCGTCGAGATGACGCGTCGTGCTGCTGCCGCCCTGCACGGCCAGACCCGGCGGTTTGTTCAGCGCCAATACGTCGCCGTCCTTATGCACGACGAGGCTGCGCACAAAGCGCAAATCGGCGTCGCTTACTGGCGCGTGCGCGCCGCAACGTGGCGCAGCATGGATTCCCGGCGGCACGCGGACGATTTGACCTTCAACGAGGCGCAACGACGCTTTCGCCCGCCTGCCGTCGACGCGGATTTGCCCGGTGCGAAGGAGCTTCTCCAGGCGGCCGTGAGCCACCCCTGGAAACCGCCGCTTGAACCAACGGTCGAGACGCTGGTCGGCGTCCCCGGCGCTAATCGTGATCTGCTGTACGCTCACCGCTCGTCATGCTCGCCGGTCAGCCGTCCGCCGCGGGACCGTATTGGAGCACCTGCACCTTTTCGAGCGTGATGAGGCCGCTGCCCATCATACGCTCCAGCTCAGGTAAAAAGGCGTTGATCTTCTCTTCGCTGTCGACAATCTCGATGATGATCGGCAGATCCTCGGAAAGCCGCAATATCTTGGCGGTGTGCAGGCGGCTCGAATGTCCGAAGCCCATCGGCCCGCGCAACACCGTCGCACCGGCCAAATGCATCTCGCGGGCTTTCAGAACGACCATCTCATAAAGCGGCCGGCGGTCAATTTTGTCGTTCTCGCCGATGAAAAGCCGAAGCAGAATCGCGTTCCTTGGAACCTTCACGGCTTACGACCCCTTGAGTTGGTTGATGCCGGCGGCCATCACATGGCCGGCCCACACCGCCGCGAGACACAGCACGACCGACAGCACGACGTTACCTCCTGCGCGAAGCCATTCGCCGTCCTGCAGCAGGTTAAGCGTTTGCACGCTGAAGGACGAGAAGGTCGTGTAGCCGCCGCATAATCCGGCCATCACGAACTGACGCATGTCGCTGCTGACGAACAGTCGCCCGTCGGGCGCGGTCAAGGTACCGAAAAAGCCGATGACGAACGAGCCGGCGACGTTCACCAAAATCGTTCCCCATGGAAACGTCTCGCCGAAAGCGGCCGCGACCACCCCGGAACACCAGTAGCGGGCGACCCCGCCGAGCGCGCTGCCGAACGCGATCCAAAAATAGATCATTGGCCGCGACGATCGGCCGCGACGCCGCTCATGCTCCGCCCCCCTCGGCCTCGTCGCGACGATCCTTGCGCAACCGGTTCCAATACTCCAGCCGCTTGGCGATCTCGCGTTCGAAGCCCCGCTCGACCGGACGATAGAACGTTCGTCGCGCCATTTCGTCGGGGAAATAGTTTTGCCCGGAGAACGCCTCGGGGGCGTCGTGATCGTACTCGTAACCTTCGCCGTAACCGAGGTCGCGCATCAGTCGCGTTGGCGCGTTCAGGATGTGCATCGGCGGCATCAGCGACCCCGTTTCCTTCGCCGCCCGTTGCGCTTGTCCGAACGCGACGTAAGCCGCGTTCGATTTCGGCGCCGTCGCCAGATAGATCGTCGCCTGCGCCAAGGCGAGTTCGCCCTCGGGCGTGCCGAGAAAATCGTACGTGTCCTTGGCCGCCAATGCCTGCACCACCGCCTGCGGATCGGCGAGGCCGACGTCCTCGACGGCGAAGCGCACCAGACGACGAGCGATATACAGCGGATCCTCGCCGCCGGCGAGCATGCGCGCCAGCCAGTAGAGCGCTGCGTCGGTGTCGGAGCCGCGCAACGATTTATGCAGCGCGCTGATGAGGTTGTAGTGGCCCTCCTGCGCCTTGTCATAGAGCGGCGCGCGTTGTTGAACCAGCCGCGCCAATGCCGCCGGATCGAGCGGCGTTTCGGCCTTGAGCGCGAACAGTTCTTCGGCCAGGTTCAGGACGTACCGTCCGTCGCCGTCGGCCATCGCAATCAGCGCCTCGCGGGCCGCCGGGTCGAGCGGCAGCCGGGCGCCGGCTGATTGCTCGCCGCGAACCAGCAGCGTCTCGAGCGCATCGTGGTCGAGGCGCTTGAGGACCAATACTTGGCAGCGCGACAGGAGCGCCGCATTAAGCTCGAAGGAGGGATTCTCCGTCGTCGCTCCGACGAGGGTCACCGTACCGTCCTCGACGTAGGGCAGGAACCCGTCCTGCTGGGCGCGGTTAAAGCGGTGGATCTCGTCGATGAACAGCAGCGTGCCGCGTCCCACGGCGCGCCGCTCGCGCGCCCGCGCGAACACCTCGCGCAGATCGGCCACGCCCGAGAACACCGCGGAAAGAAGCTCGAACTCGAGGTCGACCGACTGCGCCAGCAGCCGGGCGATTGTCGTTTTGCCGCAACCCGGCGGACCCCACAGAATGATCGACGCCAATCGGCGCTCGCGCGCCATGCGCGCCAACGGTCCGTCGTTCTTCAACAGGTGATCCTGGCCGACGACATCCTCGAGCCTTTCCGGCCGCAGCCGGTCGGCGAGCGGTCTCGGCGCCTGGTCGTGAAACAAGCCGGGACTGGCGGCTTGTCGCGGCGCGCGGCGGCTCATCCCGTCACCGTGAAATTGAGCACGCGCTCGCCGCGGCGAATCCGCATGCGCCACGGCAACCCGTCGCGCTGGATTGCGCGCTGCACGTCGTCCACCGAACGCAGATCGCGCTCGTTGATCTTGAGCAGGACGTCGCCGGGGGCCAGCCGGATCG
>DATFES010000028.1:0-7501 GCA_035250945.1 Alphaproteobacteria bacterium
AGCGCGATGGCGAGTCCATACAGAAGGATCGCGGTGTAGAGCGCGAGCAGCGTCAAGCCGCCGACGATCCCCCACTCCTCGGTCAGCATGGTGAAGATGAAATCGGTCTGCTTCTCGGGCAGAAACTGCAGATGCCCTTGCGTGCCCTGAAGGTAGCCCTTGCCCCAGATCCCGCCCGAGCCCAGCGCGATCTTGGACTGGATGATGTGGTAGCCGGCGCCGAGCGGATCGCTCTCGGGGTCGAGGAACGTCCACACGCGCTGCCTCTGATAGTCGCGCAAAAAGCTCCAGGCGACCGGCACCGCGGCGACGGCGAGTCCGCCGAGCAAGGCGAACTTCCAGATTCGCACGCCGCCGAGGAAAAAAAGCGCGCCGGCGGTCGATAGCAGCAGCAGCGCCGAGCCGAGATCCGGCTGCTTGAAGACAAGAAACGCCGGAGCGAGGGCAAGCACGATCGGCCAAAGCAGGTACTGCGGACGGCCGATATTCTCGGGCGCGAGGCTATGGAAGTAGCGCGCCAAGACCATGATCAGCGCGACACGCATCAGCTCGGTGGGCTGGAATTGGAACGCGCCAAGATCGAGCCAGCGCTGCGCGCCCATGCCGATGCGGCCGGCGACCTCCACCGCGACGAGCAACGCGATCGCGGTCGCATAGACGGCGTAAGCCCAGCGAAACCAGATCCGGATGTCGACCGTCGCCAGCGCGACCAACACGACGAACCCGACGCCGAAGCGCATCATTTGCCGCAAGGACCACGGCTCGAAACTGCCGCCCCCGGCGGAATAGAGCGTGGCGAACCCGATCGCCGCGACGAGCGTCAGCACGAACGTCAAGCCCCAGTTGATCTGGAGAAGCTTGCCCCAAAGCGTTGGCCGCCTGCGGCCCGACGAAAGTCCGAGCGCGATCACCGTCCGGCCCCCGGCTCGCCAGCGCGCTCGCGCGTCGCCTCGGCAAGGCGCGCGCCGGGAAGCGGCGACTCGCGCGCGCGTTTCTGCACTTCGATCAGCAAATCGCGCGCGATCGGCGCCGCAACCGCGGACCCGCCGCCGCCATGTTCGACGACGACGGCGACGGCGAATTTCGGCTCGGCGACCGGCGCATAGCCAAGGAAGAGCGCGTGGTCGCGATCCTTCCACGGCACTTGGTGCGCCTTCCGGATGCCCACTCGCCGCTCCTCCTCGGTGATCCGTCGCACTTGCGAGGTGCCGGTCTTGCCCGCCATCGCCATTTCGACGTCGACGATCCGCGCGCGAAAGGCGGTGCCCCGGGGATCGTTGACCACGTTGCGCATCCCGCGCTGGACCAGGGCCATATGCTGCGCCGGGATCCCCAGCGAGGCGAACTTGGCGGCCGGACGCTCGAAGACGCGTCGGCCATCGACGAGCTGGCGCGTCAGCCGTGGCGACACCGCCCACCCGCCATTGGCGATGCGGGCGGTCATCGTCGCCAATTGTAGCGGCGTGGCGAGCACGTAGCCCTGGCCGATGCCGGCGACCACGGACTCGCCTTGCGCCCACGCCTGGCCATAACGGCCGAGCTTCCAATCGCGCGTCGGCATCAGCCCGTCCTTTTCGCCCGGCAGGTCGATGGCGACCGCCTTGCCGAGGCCGAAGCGGCGCGCCATGGCGCTGATTTTGTCGATGCCGAGCCGCCGCGAAACCTCATAGAAATATACGTCGCACGATTGGGCGATCGCGTCGATCATGCTTAGCGCGCCGTGGCCGCCCTTCTTCCAGCAATGAAACCGCGTGTCGCCCAGTACATAATGTCCCGGGCACGCAACGCGATTGTCGGGCGTGATTACGCCTGCCTCGAGCGCGGCGAAGGTCACCATCATCTTGAACGTCGACCCGGGCGCGTATTGGCCGGCGATCGCCTTGTTGATAAGCGGCGTCTTGTCGTTGCCCAAGAGCGCTCGATACTGCGCGGCGGTAATGCCGCGGTTGAAGTCGTTGGGATCGAAGCTTGGGCTGGAGGCAAGCGCCAGCACCTCGCCGCTGTCGACTTCCATTACGACCGCCGCGGCGCTTTCCTCCTTCGCCAGCCGCTCCATGGCATAGCGCTGCAAATGCAGGTCGAGGGTCAGCGCAAGATCGTGGCCCGCCTCGCCGTCGACGCGAGCGAGCTCGCGGATCGGCCGGCCAGCGGCGTTGACTTCGATCTGGCTGGTCCCCGCCCGTCCCCGGAGCGCCAAGTCGTAAACCCGCTCGACGCCGGCGCGGCCGATTCGGAAATCGGGCAATTCGAGCAGCGGATCGCCGGTGAGATCGGCCTCGGCGGGCGGGGCGACATAGCCCAAAACGTGCGCCAAAGCCGCCCCATCGGGATAATTGCGCGTCGAACCGACGTCGATTTGCACCCCCGGCAAGTCTTCGGCGTTGACCGCGATGCGCGACACTTCCTCCCAGGCGAGATTGTCCTTGATGGTGACCGGTAAAAAGCGACGCTGCCGGGCCATGTCGCGCAAAACGCGTTTGATTTCGACGTCGGACAGCGACAGCAGATGCGTCAGGCTCTCGAGCGTCGCCTCGATGCTGCCGGTCTGTTCAGGGATGACGACCACGCGGTAGTTGAGCTGGTTTTCGGCCAGCAATGCGCCGTAGCGGTCGAGTAGGCGGCCGCGCGGCGGCGCGAGTAGCCGCAGATTGATCCGGTTTTCCTCGGCGAGCGTCGCATACTTGTCGCGCTCGACCACCTGAAGAAAGTACATCCGCGCGACCAGTACGCCGAACAGCCCGAGCTGCGCCCCGCCAATGACGAGCGCGCGCCGGGTGAATTGTTTGGCGCGGTCTTGGTCGCGTTGCCGGCCCACGGGTCAAACCGTCGCCAGGAACGCGCGCTGGGCGCGGGTCAGCACCCAACCGACGATCGGGTACAGCGCCACCGTCAGCGCGAACTGCAGGAACAGGGCTGGCCCTTCGGCGGTGCGTCCGACCAGAAAATACGCCAGCGCCACCGAAATCAGCGTCGCCGCGAGGGCCGCGAGCGCGAAGCCGCACCACACCAGCGCGAATGGCTTGCCATGGAAATTCTTCTGCTGGGCGACCAATCCGGCATGAACCAGAAGCAACACGAGGGCGTTGAGGCCGAGCGGCGTGCCTCCCAGAATATCGTCGAGCAGACCGACCGCGAATGCGCCCCATGGCCGCATCAGATCGGGACGGTGCACCGACCAGTAGAACACCGCCATCAACGCGAAGCGCGGCGTGAACACGACGTAATCGGGCAGCCGCAGGGGCACCACCGCCAGGACGACGATCAGCAGGGTGATAGCGAGCGGCGTCGAACGCCTCGCGGCGCCGTCGATCCGCTGCAGGATTCCCGGGCTCATCGCAGAGCGCGGCGTGGCGCCGGCGGCGGGGCGGCGACGGGCAGCACGCCATCCAAGCCGAAATCCATCAAGCGCACGAATTCGAGCCGATGCAGATCGACGAACGGCTGCGCGCGGGCGATTCCGTCGCCGCCGAGGACGACCACGCCCACCGGTATCCCTGGTGGAAAGATACCGCCGTGACCCGACGTGACGATCCGTTCGCCAGCCTTCGGCTTGGCGACAGTTGGCAGGAGCTGGAGACGCGGCTGGTCCGAGTTATCGCCGGCAAGCAGCGCGCGTTCGCGCGACTCTTCGAGCAATACGGGCACTTGGCTGTTGAGGTCGGTGATCAGCAAGACCCGCGCCGACCGACCGCCGACCGTGCTCACCCGGCCAACCAGGCCTTCGGCGGCGAGCGCCGGCCAGCCCTTCTCGACGCCCTCGTTGGCCCCGACGCGGACCAACACCGATCGCACGAATGGCCCGCCGGCGTTGGCGATGACCCGCGCCGAAACGAAGCTTACGGCCGACTCGTCGACGTTTCTCGAAAGCTCGCGCAGCGCCTGGTTCTCGGCCGCCAGCTTGCGAGCGACGGATTGCCATTGCAGCAACCGGTCGTTCTCCTCGCGCAAACGCGCGTTTTCCTCGTAGACATGGAACATTTCGGCAACTTGGTCGCGTAGCGCAGTCGCGGTCGAAATCGGTTGCGCCAGCCCGTCGAGGATCGGTACGAAGGCGTCGCTCACCGCCATGCGCACCCGCTCCACCAAGGGCGTCTCGACCTTGCCGAGTACCATCAGACCGACGCCAAGCGCGACAAGTCCCAATAGCGCGTAGCGCTGCGTAAGCGCCCGCACTGGCGTCGCCAGCCCCGCTACTCGGCCCGGCCGTCGCATCGCCTACTCCCCATGCCCCAGCCCCCGGCGGAAGCGGCCGCCGGGGAGCGCGCCGTTCCCATGTTAGTTTAACTTATGACTTACAATTCGTTAATACATAGTAATTAGCACGTGACGAAGCGTCTTCATTTCCTCGAGGCAGCGCCCTGTCCCCAGCGCGACGCAGGACAGCGGGTCATCGGCGACCGAAACCGGTAATCCAGTGGCGTGGCGAAGCACGAAATCGAGGTTTGAAAGCAGCGCGCCCCCGCCGGTGAGCACGATCCCCTTGTCGACGATGTCGGCGGCGAGCTCGGGCGCGGTGTGTTCGAGGGCGACTTTGACCGCCTCGACGATGGCGCTCACGGGCTCGGCCAAGCTTTCGGCGATTTGCCGCTCGCTGATCACCAGCTCCTTCGGCACGCCGTTCATCAGGTCGCGGCCTTTGATCTCCATGAGCCGGCCCTCGCCGTCCTCGGGCGGACAGGCGGAGCCGATCTCCTTCTTGATGCGCTCGGCCGACGACTCGCCGACGAGCAGGTTATGGTTGCGGCGGATGTAGCCGATGATCGCCTCGTCCATCTTGTCGCCGCCGACGCGGACCGATTTGGAATAGACGATTCCGCCGAGCGACAGGACGGCCACCTCGGTCGTGCCGCCGCCGATATCGACCACCATCGATCCGGTCGGCTCGGTCACCGGTAGACCGGCGCCGATGGCCGCAGCCATCGGCTCTTCGATCAGGTAGACGCGGCGCGCGCCGGCGCTTTCGGCCGATTCTTGAATCGCCCGGCGCTCGACGGCGGTCGAACCGGACGGCACGCAAACGATCACCTGCGGGCTCGCGAAGGTGCGCCGGTTGTGCACTTTGCGGATGAAGTGCTTGATCATCTCCTCGGCGACTTCGAAATCGGCGATCACGCCATCGCGCAACGGGCGAATCGCCGAGATGTTGCCAGGCGTGCGACCGAGCATCATCTTCGCCTCGTCGCCGACGGCGAGGACCTGCTTTTTTCCCTTGACCTCGGCGATCGCCACGACCGACGGCTCGTTGAGCACGATGCCGCGCCCCTTGACGTAGACCAGCGTATTGGCCGTGCCGAGGTCGATCGCCATGTCGGCGGACAACATCCCTAAAAGACGCGCTAACATCTAACTTCCTGCCACCTCTTAAGATCGCGGCGGCGTCGCGCTCGTTGGCGACGCCGCCGCAGATTACGAAAAGTCGCGACGATCCCCGTCTCCCCGCTGCAGCCTAGCGCTCCATCACACGGGTCGCGTCGGCCACGGCTTTGGGCCGAAACTACGCCCGCACCACCCCCTTGGATATGGTTTCGCGCGCCGTCTCGGGCGGCGCGGTTTTCTCGCGCTTGATCAGCAGCTTGTTGAGCGCATTGAGATACGCACGGGCGGCCGCCACCAAGGTATCGGCGTCGGCGCCCTGGCCGTTCACCGTCTTGCCCTCTTCTTCCAGCCGCACCGTCACCTCGGCTTGGGCGTCGGTACCGGCCGTCACCGCGTGGACCTGGAAAAGTTGTAATCGCGCCTGGTGCGGAAACGCTTTTTTGATCGCATTGAATGTCGCGTCGACGGGGCCGTTGCCGCGCGCCTGCACGTCCCGCACCTCGCCGTCGACCTCGACCTCGAGATCGGCGAGCTGCGGACCTTTCGAGCCGGCGACGACCTGCAGCGCCACGAACTTGATGCGATCGTTGTGGCGGACGACTTCGTCATCGACCAGCGCGATGATGTCTTCGTCGAAAACGTCTTTCTTGCGGTCGGCGAGATCTTTGAAGCGCTTGAAAGCGTCCTCGATCGCGTTGTCGCCGAGATCGTCGAAGCCGAGCTCCTTCAGCTTCTGCCGGAAGGCGTGGCGGCCCGAATGTTTGCCCATGACGAGCGTCGAGCGGGTGAGCCCAACCGATTCAGGCGTCATGATTTCGTAGGTTTGGGCGTTCTTGAGCACGCCATCCTGGTGGATGCCTGCTTCGTGCGCGAATGCGTTCGCGCCGACGATCGCCTTGTTGGGCTGAACCGAGAAACCGGTGATCGTCGAGACCAGCCGCGAGACGCGCGTGATGTGTTCGCTCTTGATCCCCGTCGTGTAGGGCATGGCGTCGTGGCGCGTCTTGAGCGCCATGACGATCTCCTCGAGCGCCGCGTTGCCGGCGCGCTCGCCGATGCCGTTGATGGTGCATTCGATCTGCCGGGCGCCGGCGTTGACGGCGGCGAGCGAGTTGGCGACGGCCAGCCCAAGATCGTTGTGGCAATGGACCGAGACGATCGCCTTGTCGATGTTCGGCACGCGGTCGAACAGCATCCTGATGAGGGCGGCGAACTCCTCGGGCACGGCGTAACCCACCGTATCGGGAATGTTGATGGTGCGCGCGCCGGCCTTGATCGCGCTTTCGACGCAACGGCAGAGAAAGTCGTGCTCCGTGCGGCTGCCGTCCTCCGGGCTCCACTCGACGTCGTCGCACAGATTGCGCGCATGCGTGATCGAATCGATCACCGCCTGATGGACTTCCTTGGGCTCCATCTGCAGCTTGAACTTCATGTGCAGCGGGCTGGTCGACAGGAAGGTGTGGATGCGCGGCCGGGCAGCGTGTTGGAGCGCCTCCCAGGCGCGGTCGATGTCCTTGAGTCCCGCGCGCGCCAAGCCGGCGACGGTCGAGTTCTTGACCATCCGGGCGACCTCGCGCACCGCCTCGAAATCGCCGTTGGACGCGATGGGGAAACCCGCTTCGATGATATCGACGCCCATCTCCTCGAGGGTCTTGGCGACCCGCAATTTCTCCTCGAGATTCATCGAACAGCCGGGCGATTGCTCGCCGTCGCGCAGCGTGGTGTCGAAAATGAAGACGCGGGCGGCGTCGGCGGAGGAATATTGGGCTTTGGAACTGGCGGTCATGGCTTCGTATCCTATGCGGATGGGGTCTCGGGTCTACGACGAGCGTCCCTGGACGACCCTCGCCCGCCCCAGCCAAGGGAACGAAGCGCGGGTTAGGTCCAGGGGCCGATAAGTCGCAGCAGCCCCGACCCGCCGCAAGGCAGAAGAGCTAAGAGCGCGAGACCCGACGGAGCGCCTGGGCAAGCAGTCGGGCGCGGCGCGCGCGGCGCCCCGTCACAAACCGTCGTCAGGTTGCAGTCCGTTTGCCGGCTCACGTCCAAGCTCCATCCGATACCCGTTAACTAACGGGTAAACATGAAGATTTCGTTGCCGAGGGGATATGCCAACGGCACGAACCGCTTATTCTTACGCCGCTTCGCCGTGATTCTTCAACGGTTTTGTGGGGTTTTGAAGCGCAGC
>DATFES010000047.1:0-3437 GCA_035250945.1 Alphaproteobacteria bacterium
TGCCGGCGCAGGGCGCGTCGGCGCGCAAGCCATCGGCGTCGGCGATCATCTTGCCGTTGACCCACACCCCGTCGAGCCCGACGGCGCTCGTGGTGAGCCGCGGCGCGCCCGCTGGAAGATCGAAGACCCGCCGCTTCGGTCCGCGACCGATGCGCGCCGGATCGAACAGGATGAGATCCGCCGCGAGCCCGGGGGCGAGACGTCCGCGATCGGCGATGCCGAATATCCGCGCCGGCTGGCTGGTCAGGCGCCGCACCGCCTCCTCGAGCGTCAGCACGCCAAGTTCGCGGCCCCAGTGGCCGATCAGGTGCAGACCGAAGCCGGCGTCGCACAGGAAGGTGAGATGGGCGCCGGCGTCGGACAACGCGATATGCGCATCGGGCTCGCGCAACAGCCGCGCCACGGCGCGCTCGTCGTTGTTGAGCAACTGGGCGGTGAAGGCGGTTTCGAGACTCTCGCCAAGGCCGAGATCGAGCATGCAGTCGAGCGGGTGCTTGCCCGTCTCGCGGGCGATGTCGTCGATCGAGCGCCCCTCGAGCCGCCGGTTCTCCTCGCGCGCCGTCGCGACGACATGGAGCTTGTCCCACTCGCTGTTGAACACGCGCTGGCCGCGCGCCGCCTGCAGTTCCTCGCGCACCCTGCGTCGGAAGCCGTCGTCGCGATAGACGGCGGCGAGTGCCGCGCCATGCGCCTCCATCGCCGGCTTCCACGTCTCCAACCCCTCGAACAGATACGGGCTGGCGAGCGTGAAATCCATCGTCAGCGGGCAGCACGAGATCTGCGCGTAAAGCATGTTGCCGCGCGCCCGTGCGGCGTTGATCTGCGCCAATCCTTCGAAGACGCTGTCGGGGCTGGTGTTGCTGTGGAACATCGCGGCGATCACCACCGGCCGGCGGCTGTCGGCGGCAAGGGTCTCGAGGTAGGGGATGGTGGTCTTGGCGCCCTTGGTCAGCATGAAGGCGCCGCGCCGCGATTCGCCCATCGCCGTAACGAGCGCGCGCAGCTCGCGATCGTCGGCGAGGCGCGAGGGCATCGGGATGCCGTTCTCGCCGTTATGCGGCTCGTTGGTCGAGGTGGCGAAGCCGACCGCGCCGGCCGCCATCGCGCCCTGCACCAGCGAGCGCATCGCTTCGATCTCGTCCTCGCGCGCCTGGCGCTTGGCGGCGTCGTCGCGCAGCACGAAGGTGCGTAGCGACGAATGGCCGACGAACGCCGCGACATTGGGGCCAACGCCGTTGCGCTCCAGCATGGCGAGATACTCGGCGAAGCTCTCGAACTCCCAGCGGATGCCGGCGCGCAGCGCGTCAAGCGACATGCCCTCGACGTGAGTGAGGTTGCGCATCGTCAGGTCGCGGTCCTCGGGCCGGCACGGCGCGATGGTGAAGCCGCAATTGCCGATGACGATGGTGGTGACGCCGAGCGCCGGCGAAGGGTCGGCGAACGCATCCCAGGTGATCTGCGCGTCATAATGCGTGTGGCCGTCGATGATGCCGGGCGCCAGCGCGCGGCCGTCGGCCTCGATGGTCTCGCGCCCCGGCCCAAGCTTGCCGCCGACCGCGGCGATCTTGCCGTGGGCGACGGCGAGGTCGCCATGAAAAGGCGCCGCGCCGGTGCCGTCGACGATAAGCGCATTGCGTATCACCAGGTCGTGCACGTACGTCCCCTCGCTTGAATTTCCCGGTTCATCCGCCGCTCATGTGGGTTCCGAGCATGAAACGCCGGCCCTTGGTGACCCGCAACACCTCGTGCAGCAGCGAGGCCGACCAGATGATCGCGCTGCCGGTCTCGACCTCGTAAGTTTGCTCGCCGTACTCGCGAAAACGCAACTGCCCGCCTTCGTACTCGCCGGCATTGAGGACCACAGAGGCAGTGAAGCGGCGAAACCGCGTCGCCGGGCTGTTGTTGTCGCGATGCTGCGGCAGTCCGCCGTCCTCGGCCGCGTCGTAGCAGGCGATGCGGTACGCCTCGCGATGGGTGATGGTGGTCTGGAACGCGGTCTCGATCTCGGGGATCAGACGGCGCATCAGCTTTTCGTCGATGTAGGATTGCAGTTGGGCCGCGCGCACGACCAATTGGACGACATTGCCGTAGAGATTCTCGCGCAGCTTGAAATCGCCCTTCTCCAGCCGATAGGCGTCGCAGGCCTGGGTGACGGGATCGGGCTCCCAGACCGGCGCCGGCCGGGCGTAATACTCGATCAGCATCGCGCAATCGGCCCGGCTGAGCGCGCGCGGGACGACAAGAACGGGCGGGTGCGGGCCGAGCGTCGCCGCCGGCGGCGCCGGTTTGTCTTCGATGAGGCGCCGGAGCCGCATTGCGTGCGGCGCGTTTCCGGGGCGATCGATGATCGCCGCCACGCGGCGGTTACGGTCGAGCAAAAGCGACACTGCGCCGTTCGCCAGATCGCCGAATCCGTAGGCGCGGCGCACCGCTCCCTTCGGATCGCACAAGATGGGGAAATTGAGGCGATGGCTGGCGGCGAGCGCGCGGCTGGCCTCGGGCGTGTCGTCGATGATCGCGAACACGGCGAGGCGATTGCGGGCGAGCGCTGTCGCTTCGTCGCGATAAGCGTCGAGCTCGGCGGCGTGGCCGTCGGCGCCGCCGCCGGCGGTGAAGACCAGCGCCACCGGGCTGCCCGAGAAGCCAACCTCCCATGGGCTTGTCAGCCGCTCGTTGTGATCGCGAAGCTGGAACGGCGGCGGGTGGTCGCCCGGCTCGAGGCGTAGCGGCGGCGCCTCGCCGCGCAGCACCGCCGCCGGCGACGGCGGTCGCGCGATCGCGAAGACCTTGGCGCGTCCCTCTTCGGCGGCGGACATGAAAGCGAAAACTCCTTGCGCGGCGGCCGACGCCGCCTCGACCCGCAGGCGAAAAGTGTCGCCGAGCGAAGCCAGCGGCGCAAGGGCGCAACGCCTGGGCGGTCCGTCGGTTGCGGCGGCGGCGCGCCGGCGTCTAAGGTGTCGCTGGCCCAAGCCGATGGCCAAGGGGAGGACACGCGCCGCATGACCGCGATCGCCTCGCTCGTCGCCGATCATTATCTGATCCCGCTGCCGGTGGCGCTGTCGGACAGCACGCACGGCACGATCACCCATTTCGAGCTGATCACGGCGCGGGTGCGCGACCACGACGGCGGCGAGGGCGTCGGCTACACCTATACGGTGGGCGCCGGCGGGGCCGCCGTCCATGCGCTGATTGCGCGCCATCTCGCGCCGCTGCTCGCGCGCGAGGATTCGACGCGCATCGAGCATCTGTGGCAGCGCATGTGGTGGGCGCTTCACTATGGCGGGCGCGGCGGTCCGACCAGCCTGGCGATCTCTGCCGTCGACACGGCGCTGTGGGACCTCAAGGCGCGCCGCCACGGGCTGCCGCTGTGGCGGCTGCTCGGCGGCCACGATCCGCAAGTGCCCGCCTACGCCGGCGGCATCGATCTCGATTTTCCG
>DATFES010000051.1:0-5370 GCA_035250945.1 Alphaproteobacteria bacterium
GCTTCGATCGTCTTGCGTTCATCGTCGGTGAGGTCCTTGTCCCAACCGAGCTTCTTCAGCACGCCATAGGTGAACTGGACGTGCCCGTCCTTGATCTCCGCGCCGACGGGATATGAACCCTCGGCCAGGAGATTGACGCCATTGCGCTCGGCGCCCCACAGCGCCCGGAAGTTGAGACCGCCGTCCTTTACCGGTTTCGAGGTGTCGTAAAGGATCGGCGTACCGGGGTGCTTGTGCTCGGCCTTGCCCCAGCACGGCCAAGGCAAGCCGTAGCTGTCGCCGGCCACCGGTCCGGTCGTCGCCCGCATCGTCCGCGAGTCGAAGAGGTGCTGGTTGTCCATATGCAGCTTGAGCCGCTCGGGCGACTGTCCCGAGTAGCCAATGGTGAGCGATCCGCGATTTAGTTCGCGCAGCGCGTCGTCGACCAATGGCTTGCCGTTATCGACCTTGATGTTCTTCCAGAACTCCTTGTCGAAGCCGAACTTCTTCGAGAAGAGGTACATGATGTCGAGATCGTTCTTCGATTCGAAGATCGGCTCGACGATCTTGTAGCCCCACTGCAGCGAGCGGTTCGAAGCCGTGCGGGAGCCGTCCTGCTCGAGCGCCGAGCAGGCGGGCAGCAGATAAATCCCGTCCTTGCGATCCGACATCGCCGCCACCTGGATCGGGTGCGGATCGACGACCAAGACGAGATCGACCTTGTCCATCGCCTTCTTGGCGTCGGGCCCGCGGGTCTGCGTGTTGGCGCCGTGGCCCCAGAACACCATCGCCCGCAGATTGTCGGGCTGGTCGATATTGGTTTTATCCTCGAGCACGCCGTCGTGCCAACGCGTCTCGGGGATGCCGGGCGCCTCCATCAGCTTCTTGTCCTTGAAGCGCGAGAGCATATAGTCGTACGGCACGTCCCAGACGCGGCTCCAGTGGCGCCACGCTCCTTCCGCGACGCCGTAGTACGCCGGGAGCGTCGCCGGCTCGAGGCCCATATCCGTCGCGCCCTGCACGTTGCAGTGACCGCGATAGATGTTGGCGCCGCCGCCCGAGGTCCCGATCGTGCCGTTGACCAGGCCCATGATGCAGTAGGCGCGGACGTTGGCCGAGCCGACGTGATGCTGCGTGCCGCCCATGCACCAGATGATGGTGAACGGACGATGCTCCCACAGCGTCTTGGCGACGCGACGGAGCTGCGAGCCCGGAACGCCGGTGATGCGCTCGACCTCCTCGGGATTGTATTTCTCGATCTCCTTCTTGGCGTCCTCCATGCCGTAGACGCGCGCCTTGATAAACTCGTGGTTAACCCAATCGTTCTTGAACTGGTGCCAGAGGATGCCCCAGATCAGCGCTATGTCGGTGCCGGGTCGCATACGAACGTGCTCGGTGGCATGCGCCGCGGTCCGCGTGAAGCGCGGGTCGCAGACGATGAACGGCGCGTTGTTCAGCTCCTTGCCGCGCAGCATGTGGAGCACCGACACCGGATGCGCCTCGGCCGCGTTGCCGCCGATGACGAAGATGGCGCGGCTGTTCTGGATGTCGTTGTAGGAGTTGGTCATCGCCCCGTAGCCCCAGGTTTGGGCGACGCCGGCGACCGTCGTGGAGTGGCAGATACGCGCCTGATGGTCGGTGTTGTTGGTGCCCCAGAACGCGGCGAATTTCCGGAACAGATACGCCGCCTCGTTGGTGAACTTCGCCGATCCCAGCCAGTAGACGGAGTCGGGACCCGAGGTCTCGCGGATCTTGAGCAGCTTGTCGCCGATCTCGTTGATCGCGTCGTCCCACGACATGCGCTGCCACTTGCCGTCCGCCAATTTCATCGGATAACGGAGCCGGCGCTCGTTATGGGTAATCTCCCGGATCGCCGCGCCCTTGGAGCAATGCGCCCCGAGATTGATCGGCGATTCGAAGGTCGGCTCCTGGCCCGTCCACACGCCGTTCTGCACTTCGGCGGTCACCGTGCATCCCACCGAGCAGTGGGTGCAAACATTCTTGATCTTCTTTACGGCGGCATCGAACGGAACCTTGGTCGCGGCATCAGCCTTCTGCATCATGCCGAACGGCAACGCCGAGGCAGCCGCCAAGCCGCCAGCCGCGATCCCCGAACGGCGCAGAAAGGTGCGGCGGTCGATGGTCGCGCCAACGACGCCCGCGAAAGCCTTCGACAGGCGCGTTCCGCCTGCCGTGATTCCGGATTTCCTCGTCAACATGGTCGTCTCCTGTGCCTGATTACTTCGCCAGGTCGTAGTAGCGCTTGACGTGATCGGTCAGACGATAACCCCGCGATGTGTCGTCCTTGCGCTGGCCGGCTTTCGCCTTCTCGCCACCGAGCCCAGCTGCGCCGGCGACGCCCACCACGGCGGCGCCCACTCCCGCACCCGCCGTGCGGAAGAACTCGCGCCGCGTTGGCTTGCCGGTTTTGTCTTGCTTGGTCATGTCACTCACCTTTCTCCTGGCGATCTCTTGTTGCGGCCCATCGCCGGGCCATTCCTCTGTCTCCGAACGCAACGCCTCCCCGCTTAGCCGTACGTCCAATCTCAAACCCAGACCTGTCTCGCGGCGCGCGCTCCCTTCCTTTGGGCGTCTATGCCGCCGATTCCGCCGGCGCATCGTCCATCGAGAACGCGACGCGCTCGATTTCCATGAATACGCGACCGATCGTGCCGACAGGCATGTAGAGCCGCGCCGATTTCGCACGCTCAAGGTCCTCGAAGAAACGTGGGGCCCAGCCCACAACGTGCCGTTCGAAGAACTTCCGCTGCCGTGGCAGATCGGTGGACAAACCGAATTTCCCCGTGATCAAGCCCGCCATGGTCTCGCATATCGCGGCAATGTGATCCTCGGGCTCGTGAACGTCGGTACGACGGACGACGCCAAGCTCGAGCAAGTCGCCCCGCAGGTTGGCGAGCGGACGTTCGTAGAGGAACCCGGTCAAATAATACGAGGCATAGGGCTGCAACTCGCCGTGCCCGACGCCATAGAATAAATCCTGAAACTCGTTCGCCGCCTCTTCGCCCGAAACACGGCGCGCGACGCTGGCAAGCGTTGTCAGCGCCCGGCCAAGTTCGCTTTCATCGCCCGAGAGCCCACGCACGAGCGCGAGCGTGTCCGTGCCCGGCGGTGTCGCAAGCAATCGCGCCAGCAGCGCGTATACCTGCGCGCGCAACGTCTCTTCTTCAGCGATAAAGTTGTGCGTTCCGCTTTCGCTCGGCTGCAAGGACGCCTCCCAACGCCCGTCACCTTACGACCCACGATCAGCCTCGACCACTAACCCGCGCTTCTGGTTGAGCGCTTAAACGGACACCAGCGTACCCACATTATGTTTATGGGTTTGCGCCAGTTTTTCAGTCAAATAATTAACCGCCATCGCAGGTCCACTGTCAACAAAATGACGAATCCTTGTGCAGTAGCGATTGCTCATGCGTGCACATGCGAAACGCGATCCCACAGTAAAGAATGGAAACCTCGCAGGCCGCTTTCGCACCGCACAAATCGTCGGCCCGAGCGCTGGCGTCATGCGTCCGGTTTAGGATCCGAATCGGCAACGGATTTCGAGCCAGTCGGCGACTCGGCGCCGTCCTCTTCGCCCAAGGTTTCGCTGGCCGAGGCGACTGGCGCCGCCCGATCTGCCGGCGTTCCTGTCGCCTCGGGTGTCTTTTTGTCGGGATCGATTTTGTCGATATAGCCTTTGCCGACCTGATACAGGGTGTTCTTCAAACCCTCGGGGAACGTCGGCACGTCGTTGAAATCGACCATGTACATTTCCAGCCAATCGGGTTCCGCGAGCGCCGCATCGAGCGCCCATAAGCGGCGCAACGCCTTGTTGCGCATGTCGTCCGGGACCTCGGGGCGCATGAACAACGAAAAATCGGATTCCTTTGTCAAACTCTCGATCGGTGGAAGATGTGTAAGATCGAACGGCTTGCCCTCAACCGGCGGTTTGTCATCATCCTTGCGATCGTCGGCTGGGGCGCCAGCGCCAGGAGGCGGCGCGGGTACCGCGCCTTTCGCTGCGGGCGCTTCGCGAGCCTCCTCTTTGAGGCGCGCCCAGCGCTGAACGAAGCTTTCGTCGGCGTCCGCGGCGACCGGCGTCGCCTTTGGCTCATTCGTTGGTTGACGGGCCATAATCGTTGCTTCCGGCGCCTAGGCCGAATCCTTTTTCCGGGTCGTGCCGCTTGCGCTTGCGCTTGACGAATTTTTCCGTGACATGAAAAAGCGAGCAATAGTCGACGAGCCATTCGGCGATCGCTGGCGGCATTGGAACGCGCTCGATGATGTGGTCGCCCCCCTCTGCATAAGCTTCGGCATCGGCCGGCGAGACCGTCACGAACCTGACCGCGACACCGAGCGGGCCATCGCTACTTTGCGGGTGCACGACGACGTACACCGATGGCGTTTCGGTCGCCAAATTGTGCAAGTAGCGCTCGGTCTCGCGCGGATGCAGCTCCAATTCGTGGACGCCCGCGAAGTAATGCTCGATCGACCCGTCCTTGAACACCACCGCCCAGGGTTCGGTCGCGGGCGCCCCGGGAACGACGGAAACCGGCCGCCACCTGAATTCCTCCCACGGATTATTTGCCGGGCGTCGTTCGAGAATTACCCCAATCGGCATACGCTCATGACGATCGAGCGCCGGCGCCGAGGCCGCCGGTGCGTCTTTCGTCTCGCTCTCCCGCTTGGCGTCGCTTGCGCTCACGTATTGGCTTCCTGATCTTCTACAATACCTAGGCTCAGACGCCGGTAAATTACAGGTCTACTTTATCGAGCAACAATCGCTCCGCCTCGGTCAGGTCCTCCGGCCGGTTGGTGTTGAAGAACGGGTCGATCGGCACGACGGCGAACTCGACGACGGCCAGCCGATGACGCGCGGTCCAAACATCAACCTTACGAATCGCCTCGACTTCGATGGCCCGGCGCAAATCGTGGCGCAGATCGATCCGCCAAAGGCCGAACACCGGATGCGTCTGGCCGCCCGATGAGGCGCAGGCTAAGTCGGCGCCTTCATGGGCGACGCTGCGACGAAGCCGGGCCGCCAGATCGAACGGGAGAAACGGCGCATCGCCGGCGAAGCTCGCCAGCCATTTGCACTGTGGCGCACGCGCCGCCGCCCATTCCATGCCGGTGAGCACGCCAGCGAGCGGACCGACGAAACCTCCGACAACGTCGGCGGCGACCGGAAGACCATAGCCCGCAAATCGCGTCGGATCGCCGTTGGCGTTCAATACAAGGGTCGCGACCTGTGGTCGAACGCGCTCGACGATACGATCCAGGATGGGGCGGCCGGCCAGCAGTCGCAGACATTTGTCGCCGCCGCCCATGCGGCGCGATAGCCCGCCGGCGAGAATAACGCCGGCGACATCGGACACGGCGACCGGCGCCGAC
>DATFES010000425.1:0-4565 GCA_035250945.1 Alphaproteobacteria bacterium
CCGAAGCCTATTGCGGCTCGTACGTCCAGGGGGAATCCTCTACCTGTGCGGCATGCCGAACTATGGTTCGTGGGCGGTCCGGGCCGGACTTGCGACGTTTCGCCACAACAACCCGCCCTGGCACGCCAGCTTTTTCACGCCGCGGACACTTCGCTTTGTGTTCGACAGCCCCGACACCCGGTCATTCGTTGAACGAAGCGAGATTCGAACCTACGGAATTCCCGAACTGCATCACTACTATAGCCAAGCCATGCGATGGCGTAGGCAAGCCGTCAATCGCGGCGATCGACGGCGAAACAAGTCGCAAGACGTCCGCCCGAGCGCGCTTCGATCCCTGGCGATCGCGGCGTACATTCAGCTCGGACGGCCGTTTCGCTTCGGTGACAAGCTCGAGGTCGTCGCCCGCCGATCGCAAGCCGCCTGACGTCCCCTCACGCGGCCGTCGGGTCAAAGCGGGTACGCTTGAGATGGTCGGCAAGTCGAAGCGCCAGCGCGACAATCGTCAACGTCGGATTGGCGTGACCAGCGGTTGGAAAGACGGAGCTTCCGGCGATGAAAAGATTGTCGACGCCGTGCACTTGGCAATTGCGATCGACCACGCCATGCTTCGGATCCTCGGCCATGCGCGTCGTGCCGATATGATGACGCCCGCCTCTAAGTCGCTCCATCGCCGACTCGCGCATCACCGCATCCGGACCGACTAAGCGGCCGATCCGCCGATCGGCAAGGTCCTTCGCCAAGCGCTCCAGACACTGTATCCATGTCCGACGGTCGGCTTCGCCGAGGCGCCAGTCGAGTTGCGCCATAGGTTGGCCAAATACATCGCGCCGCGGCGACAGCGTTACACGGCTCATTGGATTGGGCGCCTGCTCGCTTGTCACGCTCACGAGGAGCGGGCGCGGCTTGGTCGCAGAACCATACTCACCACGGGCAATCGTATGAATGAGCTTGGCGATCGTCGTCGGGAGCTCGGCGAAAAGCGCGCGAACCTGCTTGGCCCGACCGGACGGCGGAAACCCGCGTCGTAAACCCTCGCGAAGCGCCAACGCGGCGAGGACGCCGGGATATCGCTTGACCGGACTGACAAGTTTGAAACAGCAGTTGAGAATTCGCGCCTCGGCCAGAAGTTCGACCGATGGCGCCAGCGTCGCCTTGATGGCGCTTCCGGCGACCAGTTGACGGCGGCCGTAGAGACGAATCGACGGCAGAAACGTCTCCGGTTCAAAGTGCGCCACATCATCGAAAAAGAGATGCTCCATGAAGTAGCGGCCAACCTGGTCGTAGCGGTTGCCGAGGCCGGTCGGGCTGGAGCAGGTCGAGGCCAGCAGAAGTCGCGCATTCTCTATGCCTCCCGCGGCGAGAACGACGACCGCGGCCTCGATCGCGAATTTGCGGGCCGGCGCGCAGAGAGCGCTGACGCGTCGGACGGCACGCCCATCCGGGTCGGTAACGATCGACGTCACGGTCGCGTTGAGAAAGACCTCGATATTTGGAGCCCCTCTCACGTCACGGGCGGCGGTCTGCACAAAACGGGACGGCGGGCAGTATTTGAAGATCCGGGTGACGAAGCGACGTGCGTCCAGATCCAACGGCTCGAAACCTGTCTTTTGGAACCACGTCTCCGCGGGATCGAACTCGCCCGGCCCGAGGTCACACACGGCTTGCGCGCGCGCATAGTACGGGGCGAGTTCCGCGCCTGTAATCGGCCACCCCGGATGTCCAAGCCACGGCCGCGCGGCGAGATCCGCTTCGGCGTCGAGGGGGCGGCATTCCCCCGCCCACCACCCGGCCGTGCCGCCGAAGCGGCGCAACCGGGTTTCGTCGAGAGGAAAATATTTGCGGCCGACATTCTCGCCGCCCGCCAGCGCCTGCATGGCGCGATCGAACGTCAGGCGCCCGCTTTCCAGTACGCAGACGCGGCATGAACCGCCGATAAACCTCTGCGCCAGCGCGATTCCAGCCATCCCGGCGCCGACGATGCATAGATCGTAGGCGAGCGTCGTATTGAACTCGATTTCACGCGCATCGCGAAGCATGCTAGCGACCAGGCGGCCAGGCCAGCCCAGCTACCCACCGACACCCGGGCTCCGCCTGTTCGCAGTCGCCAACCACGTGCGCAAAGATATCAGCAATGTTTTTGACCGTAAATGTATAGGGGAAAGCCTCTTTCCCAGGTGAGGCGAGCGTGCCGACGGCGCGGGGGGCCGACGCCCCGCCGCGGGTGGCCGGATCCCGGCGCGGCGACTTCATGCGAGGTAGTCGAGTGAAGCCCAATCGTATCGACGCGGTCGCGGTCATCGTTCTCAATCTCGACCGGAGGGATCTGTTGCTCGAGTGCCTTGCGTCGGTCAAGGCGCAACGCCACGCCGCTGTCGAGATCGTGGTGGTGGACAACGGGTCGAGCGACGGATCGGCCGATGCCGTGGCGCGCCAGTTCCCCGGCGTGCATGTACTCCGGCAATCGAGAAATCTCGGTGTCGCCGGCGGGCGAAACGCTGGATTCGCCTGGGTATGCGCCAATTTGCGCCCGTCCTATCTTCTCTTCATCGACAACGATACTCTCCTGGACCCGCAGGCGGTGAGCGCGTTTGTCGCCGCCGCGGCCGAGGATCTTGGGGTCGGTCTAGTCGCGCCAAAGGCATTCCGAAGATGCGGCGAATCGACCCTGGTCTCGGCCGGAGGAATGAAATTCAATCCGTATGTCGGCGCGGCGTGGGACGTCGCGAGCGGCGAGAGCGATCGCGGACAGTTCGAGGCGCCGCACGACGTCGACGCCTGTCCCGGATACGCATTCTTCGTCAGGCGCGAGGTATTCGAGGCGATAGGCGGCTTCGACGAGAATTTCAATCCTTACGGTTGGGAGGACGTCGACTTTTCGCTGCGCGCGCGGCGGGCCGGTTTCCGTTTGGCGTATGCCCCCGGCGCCGTCGTCTTTCATGCCGGCGGCCGCGCCGGCCGCGGCCCGAACCTGCGATACGAACGATACAAAGTGCAAAAGATGATCTATCTCGTCCGACGCCACAGCACGCCCGCCCAATGGTTTTGCTTTCTGCTGCTGTTTCCGATCCGCGGCGTCTATAGGGTGATGCGCGAGATCTTGACCGGCAATGTCGGCGTGGTTCTCGCGTGGCTTCGCGGCATGCTCGACCGCAATCCGCAGAACGGCCGGGTCGGGCGGCGCCAATGAGCGATCCAAGCTCGCGCGTTATCGCCGTTTGTATCGAGGTCGCCGGCCCGGAGCAGTTGGAGAGGTGGCTGGATGCCGGCTGGATGCCGAATTTGGCGCGCGTTCGCGATCAAGGGGCTTGGTGCGCGTTGCGCTCGGTTTCGGACATATCGAGCGGATCGATCTGGCCGAGTTTTAGCACCGGAGTCATGCCGAGCCGGCATGGCCAATTTTTCACGCACATGCAGCTTCAATCGGGAAGTTACCGTGTGGTCAAGAAATACGCCGACGACCTGCCGCGCGAACCGTTTTGGGCGTTTCTTGGCCGCGCGGGGAAGCGATCGGCGCTGATCGATGTTCCGCAAAGCCGCCCCGTTACGGGATTCAACGGCGTGCATGTGGCCGGCTGGGGCGGCGAGTATCCGGCATGGCCGCAGTCCTCGGAACCGCCGGCGCTGATGCCGGAAATCCTTCGCCGATTCGGCCGCCACCCGCTGGCCGAGCAATACCGGCTGGTCGGCAAGCCGGACAGCGAAGTCGCCTACGAGGCGTTACGCCGCGACCTTCTCCAAGGCGCCCGGTCCAAAGCGGCTCTTTCCCGATGGATCCTCGGGCGCGAGCCATTCGATTTATTTCTTACGGTGTTTGCCGAGTCGCATTGGGCGATGCATTTGCTGTGGGACATGGTCGACCAGCAACATCCTGAGCACGAGCTGCGCCTGGCCGAGCGATACGCCGCAACGTTTCGCGAAATATTCTCCGTGATCGATGACTTCATCGGCGAGGCGCGGGCCGCGTGGCCCGAATCTGCGCTCGTCGTCTTTTCGCTCTCGGGAATGGGGGCGAATTACAGCGGCTGGCACGTTGTTCCCGAGGTCCTCGCGCGACTCGGCCTTGGCCCCTCGAGCGGCCGCAACCATGCCGCCGCGCGCTGGTCGCCGATGCGGCGATGGGGCCCGTGGACGATGCGGGCGATCGAGAATCTCGCATCGCCGAAGCTTATCGAGACCGCAAAGGCGGCAGTGCCCGGCCGCCTGTGGGACCGTTGGACGCGGAGGCTGATCTTTGCCGCAAGCGGCTGGCGCGACAGCCGCGCGTTCTGGCTACCGAACGACTACAGCGGCGCGATTCGCATAAATCTGAAAGGCCGCGAGCCGAACGGTAGCGTGAAACCCGGCGCCGAGTACGAGTCGGTATGTCGGGAGATCGCCGACGCAATGCTCGAGTTGATCAATATCGATACCGATCGGCCGGCGGTGCGCGAGGTTGTCCGCGTCCGTGACGCATTTCCCGGCGAACGAGTCGATGACTTACCGGACGTACTCGTAGTCTGGGCAAGCGATGCGCCGATCCGCGGCGTCCGCTCGGTCAGAGTGGGTGAAGTCCGCGGCGATTCACC